>NZ_JBVJND010000016.1:0-223244 GCF_055583825.1 Streptomyces sp. NPDC104367
TCGTGCCTGGTCGAACCCCGGGCGAAGCAGATGTGGAGGGACCTGATGACGGCGATCCAGTACTTCTGGCGGCACCCGCTCGCGGAACAGGTGCGCGAGGAAGGCCGGGAAGAGGGCAGGGAAGAGGGCCGGGAGGATGGCCGGGTGCAGCAGTGCGCCGAGATGGTGCTGCGTGTGCTGGAGTGGCGTGGCATCCCCGTCGGTGAGGATGTGCGGGAGCGGGTGGAAGGCTGTACGGAACTCGACCGGCTCGAGGGGTGGGCCCGGCGTGCGGTGACCGTCGGGGATGCCGCGGAGCTGTTCGCGGCGGAGTGAGTGCCGGGGCGGCCGGGGACTCGTCCACTCGGGCGCCCCGGCCGAAGCCTGCGGCCAGGCTCAGGCCCCGGCCGCGGCACTTACCCCGGCCTGCGGGCCAGGACGAAGGCGCGGGGCCACTTCTCCTCGCCGAGCGGTTCCCGGATCAGTGTCGCCGCCACCTCCAGGCCCGCCTTGGCGAGCATGTCGCCGACCGCGTACGCCGGGCGCCAGTGGTAGTGGAGGTCGATCTCGTGGCCGAAGCGCTCGGTGACGTGCAGGCCCGGCGACTCGCCCTTCTGGAAGGCGAGGAGCACATGGCCGCCGGGGACCAGGGCCCGGTGGAAGCCCGCGAAGGTCGCCGGGAGGTGCTCGTCGGGGACGTGGATGATCGAGTAGAGGGCGAGGATGCCGCCCAGGGTCTCGTCCGGCAGGTCCAGGGACGTCATCGAGCCCACGTGGAAACGCAGCGCGGGATGGCTCTCGCGGGCCAGGGTGACCATGGCGGTGGAGAGGTCGATGCCGAAGGCCGGGACGCCCAGGTCGTTCAGGTGCGCGGTGATGTGGCCGGGGCCGCTGCCCAGGTCGGCCACGGGCGCGGTGCCGTTCGCCTTCACCAGCGCGGCGAAGGCGGCGATCAGGGACATGTCCACCGGCCGGTCGGGCAGGCCGGGGAAGCGGGCGGAGTAGTCCCGGGCGATCGTGTCGTAGGACGTTCGGGTGGTCTCTATGAAGCCGGGGGCGTCGTGGAAGGGGTCCGTCACGGTCGCGCACGCTACCGGGCCCCGGCGCCGCCCGGGCGGGAAGTCGCCGTTCCGCCACGGTCCCGTTCCGGTCCGTGGACAGAGTCGGCGTGACTGTCGGGAGGCGTGGTATCCGTGGAAGAGGAAACATAGGTTTTACCCAGCCACGTCCGAGGTCATGCGTCCGCGGTCAGATTTTCTTCCCCTAACGGGCTGAACTTTTGTTGATCTCGGGTCAGTTGACCACCCGGGCGTCCTACCCTTCAGAGGGTGAACCAATTGATGTCCCTAGAGTCCGAGGCCGACCTCCCCGGGGATGTGCTCCCCGGCGTGCTCAGCGAGGAGCTGCACGCCGAACTCGTAGCCTTCCGGCGCGACCTGCACATGCACCCCGAGCTCGGCAACCAGGAGTTCCGCACCACTGCCGCGATCAAGGAGCGGCTGGAGCGGGCGGGCCTCAGCCCCCGCGTCCTCTCCATGGGAACCGGGCTCATCTGTGACATCGGACCGGTCGGCGACGGGCTGCCCGTGCTCGCCCTGCGCGCCGACATCGACGGCCTGCCCATCCCGGACATGAAGACCGAGTGCTCCTACCGGTCCACCGTCCCGGACCGCGCGCACGCCTGCGGGCACGACGTGCACACGGCGGTGGTGCTCGGCGCCGGCCTGGTCCTCGCCGACCTGCACCGCCGGGGGCTGCTGCCGCGGCCCGTACGGCTGCTCTTCCAGCCCGCCGAGGAGGTGCTGCCCGGCGGCGCCGCCGACGCCATCGAGTGCGGGGTGCTGGACGGGGTGGGGCGGATCATCGCCGTGCACTGCGACCCCCGGGTGGACGCCGGGCGGATCGGCCTGCGCAGCGGGCCCATCACCAGCGCCTGCGACCGGATCGAGGTGGCCCTGGACGGCCCCGGCGGGCACACCGCCCGGCCGCACCTGACCACCGACCTGGTCACCGCCGCCGCCCGGGTCGCCGTCGACGTGCCCGCGATCGTCGGGCGGCGCGTGGACAGCCGCAGCGGACTCGCCGTGACCTGGGGACGGATCGAGTCCGGTCACGCGCCGAACGTGATCCCGCAGCACGCCGAGCTGTCCGGGACCGTGCGCTGCCTGGACCTGGAGGCCTGGCGGCAGGCGCCGGACATCGTGCACGCGGCCATCGACGAGGTCGCCACCCTGCACCGTGCCAAGTCCGAGATCAACTACGTGCGCGGGGTGCCGCCGGTCGTCAACGACCCGGTGGTCACCGAGCTGTTGCGGGACGCGATGACCGCCCGGCGCGGGGCCGACTCCGTCGAGAGCACCGAGCAGAGCCTGGGCGGCGAGGACTTCTCCTGGTACCTGGAGCGGGTGCCCGGCGCGCTGGCCCGGCTCGGGGTGCGGACGCCGGGGGAGCGGACCGTGCGCGATCTGCACCAGGGCGACTTCGACGCCGACGAGCGGGCCATCACCGTCGGGGTGGAGCTGTTCACGGCCGCCGCCCTCATCGACGCCACCCGCTGAGCGCCCCACCCGGGTGCACCGCTGGAGAAACGGTCAGCTGGACGCGGGGCGGAGGGTGCCCGATCAGTGCCCTTCGCCCCCTTGTGTCACCCCGTCGTAACCGGCGATCCCCACTTTTAACCCGGAGTCGGCACGGTTCGATAACGGCCCGGAGAAACCCCGTTCCCCTCCGCTTCTACGCGCGTTACTGTGCGCCGAAATCGCCACCGCGGGTGGCCGGTTGGGGAAGCGGGCCGGGGACGGTGCCGTGGGGACGAAGGGGTACGTGCTGTGCGTTCTGTCTCTCGGAGGACGAGGTTCTCCAAAACTGCGGTGACCGTCGCCGTCATCGCCCTCGCGGCCGCCGGGTGCGGTAAGTCCAGCCAGGACAGTGGTGAGACCACCACCAACTCGTCCGGCAAGTACAACGGCAAGGGCATAGGCCTCGCCTACGACATCGGCGGCAAGGGCGACCAGTCCTTCAACGACGCCGCCTTCGCCGGCTTCCAGCAGGCCGAGAAGGAGTTCGGCATCGGCGGCCGGGACATCGAGCCGCAGGACGGCGAGTCCGACGCCGACAAGGTGCAGCGCCTCGACACGCTCGCCAAGGCCGGTTACAACCCGATCATCGGGGTCGGCTACTCCTACGCGCCCGCCGTCAAGGAGGTCGCCGCGAAGTACCCGAAGATCACCTTCGGCATGATCGACGACTCGACGATCAACGCGAAGAACGTCGTCGACATGGTCTTCGCGGCCGAGCAGTCGTCGTACCTCGCCGGTGTCGCGGCCGCCTCGGCGACCAAGAAGGACCACATCGGGTTCATCGGCGGCGTGGACATCCCGCTGATCCACACCTTCGAGGCCGGCTTCGACCAGGGCGCCAAGTCCGTCAACCCGAAGATCAAGATCGAGTCGCAGTACCTCACGCAGACCGCGGCCGAGGGCGGCTTCTCCAGCCCGGACAAGGGCAAGACCGCCGCCCAGGGCCAGATCGACGCCGGTGCCGACGTCATCTACCACGCGGCCGGTCTGTCCGGCCAGGGCGTCATCGAGGCCGCCGCCACCGCCAAGGTGTGGGCGATCGGCGTCGACTCCGACCAGTACAAGCAGGACGCGCTCGCCAAGTACAAGGACTACATCCTCGGCTCGGCCCTGAAGAACGTCGGCGGGGCCGTCTACGACCTGGTCAAGTCCGTCTACGAGGGCAAGCCGGAGAGCGGCACCGTCAACGGCACCCTGAAGACCGGTGGCGTCGGCTTCGCGGACTCCAACCCGAAGTACCAGGCCCTGACCAAGGTCGTCGCCGCCGTCGACAAGGCCAAGCAGGACATCATCGACGGCAAGGTCACCGTCGACACCAAGTGACGCGTTCTCCAGGTACGGCCGGGTGATCACCGGCCGTGTCCCGGCAGCCGTCCGGGCGGCGGTCCGTACCGCCGCCCGAGCGCCGTCGCAGTTCACGCGCCCCTTGCCTCCCGCAAGGGGCGCGCTGCTGTGCGTAACCTCGGCCGTGACTGTGGCCACAGCTAGATAACGGACCGGACATTGGGGGTTTTCCGTCTGGTCTACGCGCGTTACGCTGCGGCGGAACCAGCGCCTGGTTGAGGCGCTTGCACGAAGGAGTTTCGTTCCATGCGCCGGGTGTCCCGTATCGCGGTTGCGGGCGTTGCAACCGCAGCCCTTGCTGCCACTGTCTCCGCCTGTGGCAGCTCGTCCACCTCGTCCTCCTCCGCCAGCAAGGGCAAGGACCTCGGTCTGGCCCTCGCCTACGACGTCGGCGGCAAGGGCGACCAGTCCTTCAACGACGCCGCCACCACCGGCCTGGAGAAGGCCGACAAGGAGTTCGGCTACAAGTCCACCGCCGTCGAGCCGCAGGACGGCGAGTCGGACGCGGACAAGGCGCAGCGCCTGGAGACCCTGGCCAAGGCCGGCTACAACCCGGTGATCGGCGTCGGCTACGCCTACGCGCCGGCCGTCAAGGAGGTCGCCGCGAAGTACCCGAAGGTCACCTTCGGTGTCATCGACGACAACACCATCAAGGCCGACAACGTCGCCGACCTCGTCTTCCACGAGGAGCAGGCGTCCTACCTCGCCGGTGTCGCGGCCGCCAAGGCCACCAAGACCAACACCGTGGGCTTCGTCGGCGGTGTGGACGTGCCGCTGATCCACAAGTTCGAGGCCGGCTTCGAGCAGGGCGTCGCGGACACCAAGAAGGGCGTCAAGGTCAAGTCGCAGTACCTGACCGAGACCGCGGCCGAGGGCGGCTTCTCCAGCCCGGACAAGGGCAAGACCGCCGCCGACGGCCAGATCGACGCCGGTGCCGACGTCGTCTACGCCGCCGCGGGTCTGTCCGGCCAGGGCGTCATCCAGTCCGCCGCCGAGCACAAGGTGTGGGCGATCGGCGTCGACTCGGACCAGTACAAGCAGGACGCGCTGGCCAAGTACAAGGACTACATCCTCACCTCGGCCATGAAGGACGTCTCCGGCGCGGTCTACAACCTCGCCAAGTCCGTCCACGACGGCAAGCCGGAGACCGGTGAGATCCGCGCCAGCCTCGCCACGGGCGGTGTGAGCCTCTCCGACTCCAACCCGACCTTCAAGAACGACGCCGACATGCAGGCCGCGATCAAGAAGGCCGAGGAGGCCATCAAGGACGGCTCCATCACGGTCAAGACCTCCTGACCCAGGGGTCATGAGGTTGTCGTAGGCATGGCCAAAAGAACGCTGTAATGGCAGCGTTACGGCCACGGAACGGGGTGCGGGAAGGATGTCCTTCCCGTGCCCCCTGCTGTGGATGAGGCAGGGGGGACCCGCGTTCGCGCGGCAGAATGCTCGGAACGGATCGGGAGCCGAAAAAGCTCGATCAGGTCCGGGCACTATTTAAAGCAGGGGCGCTACGCGCGTAGAGCGGCCCCTTTCCCTAGGAGAGTGCGCCATCGACGCGTCCAGCAGCCCTCCGCTCACCGCAGAGACGACAGCCGCGGTCGAGCTGGCGGGGATCACCAAACGATTCCCGGGTGTCGTAGCCAACCACGACATCCACCTGTCCGTCCGCAAGGGCACCGTCCACGCCCTCGTCGGGGAGAACGGCGCCGGCAAGTCGACCCTGATGAAGATCCTCTACGGCATGCAGAAGCCGGACGAGGGCACCATCACGATCGACGGCGAGCAGGTCACCTTCTCGTCCCCGGCCGACGCCATCGCACGCGGCATCGGCATGGTCCACCAGCACTTCATGCTGGCCGACAACCTGACCGTGCTGGAGAACGTCGCGCTCGGCAGCGAGAAGCTGTACGGCATCGGCGCGGGCGCCAGGAAGAAGATCCGCGAGATCTCCGACCGGTACGGCCTCGGCATCCGCCCGGACGCCCTCGTGGAGGACCTCGGCGTCGCCGACCGGCAGCGCGTGGAGATCCTCAAGGTCCTCTACCGCGGCGCCAGGACCCTGATCCTCGACGAGCCCACCGCCGTCCTCGTCCCGCAGGAGGTCGACGCGCTCTTCGACAACCTGCGCGAGCTGAAGTCCGAGGGCCTGTCGGTCATCTTCATCTCCCACAAGCTGGGCGAGGTGCTGTCCGTCGCCGACGACATCACCGTCATCCGGCGCGGCACGACCGTCGGCACCGCGGTCCCCTCCGCGACCACCCCCCGCCAGCTCGCCGAGCTGATGGTCGGCAGCGAGCTGCCCACCCCGGAGACCGCCGAGTCCACGGTCACCGACCGGGCGGTCGTCACCGTCAGGAACCTCACCGTCTACGCCAGCGGCGCCTCCCTCGGCGAGGTCGGCGCCCAGCCCGAGACCGCGGTCGCCGGCTCGGCCGGTGCCGCGCCCGGCGCCGACGTGCTCACCGAGGCCACCAGCCCCGGCGCCGCCAAGCGCGTCCTGGACGACGTCTCCTTCACCATCCACGCCGGCGAGGTCATGGGCATCGCCGGTGTCGAGGGCAACGGCCAGACCGAGCTGATCGACGCGCTCATCGGCACCCGGCACGCCGACTCGGGCGCGGTCGAGTTCCTCGGCGAGGACGTCACCGGCTGGCCGACCCGCAAGCGCCGCGAGTCCGGCGTCGGCTACATCCCCGAGGACCGCCACCGCCAGGGCCTGCTCCTGGAGTCCCCGCTCTGGGAGAACCGCATCCTCGGCCACGTCACCGAGAAGCCCAACGCCAAGGGCTTCTGGCTGGACATCAAGGGCGCCCAGGCCGACACCCGCCGGATCGTCGAGCAGTACGACGTCCGCACCCCCGGCATCGACGTCACCGCCGCCTCCCTCTCCGGCGGCAACCAGCAGAAGCTGATCGTCGGCCGCGAGATGAGCCACCAGCCGAAGTTCCTGATCGCCGCCCACCCCACCCGCGGTGTCGACGTCGGCGCCCAGGCGCAGATCTGGGACCGCATCCGCGAGGCCCGCCGCGAGGGCCTGGCCGTGCTGCTGATCTCCGCCGACCTCGACGAGCTGATCGGCCTGTCGGACACCCTGCGCGTGATCTTCGACGGAAAGCTGGTCGCCGACGCCGACCCGGCCACCATCACGCCCGAGGAACTGGGCTCGGCCATGACAGGTGCCGCCACCGGCCACCTGGAGCATCACGATTCCGACGGTGTGTCCGGGGAGGACCAGGACCGATGAAGAAGTTCGACAAGGAGCGGGTGCTCCTCGCGGTGGCCGGCCCGGTCATCGCGCTCGTCCTGGCGATCGCCCTCACCTCGATCGTGCTGCTGGCCTCGAACCGCAACCCGTTCGAGCCGTACGTGCTGATGCTCCAGCAGCTGCCGTACTCGGACATCCAGGTCCTGATCATCAACCAGGCGGCGATGTACTACATCGCGGCCATCGCGGTCGCCATCGGCTTCCGCATGAACCTCTTCAACATCGGCGTCGACGGCCAGTACCGCCTCGCCGCCGTGATGACGGCCGTGGCCGGCGCCCACATCGGCCTGCCCGCCTTCCTCCAGATCCCGCTGCTGCTCCTGGTCGCCATGTTCACCGGCGCCTTCTGGGCCGGCATCGCGGGCGTCCTCAAGATCACCCGGGGGGTCAGCGAGGTCGTCTCCACGATCATGCTGAACGCCATCGCCACCAGCGTCATCGGCTACGTCACCCTCGCCGACGTGTGGGGCGTCCAGGTCGGCAACAACATGACGACCGGCGACATGAAGAAGTCCGGCTGGTTCCCGGGCATCGACCTCGGCTCCGACGTCGGCGAGATCTACGGCATGGTCTTCGTCGCCATCGCCTTCGGCGTCGCCTACTGGGTCGTCCTCAACCGCACCCGCTTCGGCTTCGACCTGCGGGCCACCGGCGCCTCCGAGTCCGCCGCGGCCGCCTCCGGCGTCAACGCCAAGCGCATGGTGCTGGTCACCATGCTGATCTCCGGCGCCGTCTCCGGCCTCGCGGGCCTTCCGCTGCTGCTCGGCGACACCCACACCTACAGCCTGAGCTTCCCGGCCGGCCTCGGCTTCACCGCCATCGGCATCGCCCTGCTCGGCCGCAACAGCCCCGGCGGCATCGCCTTCGCCGCCCTCCTGTGGGCCTTCCTCGACAAGGCCTCGCCCGCCCTCGACTACGCGATCCCGGTCGCGTACGAGAAGGAGATCGCCACGATCATGCAGGGCCTGATCGTCTTCTCCGTCGTCATCTCCTACGAAGCCGTACGCCAGTGGGGCCTGCGCCGCCAGCAGCGCCAGGTCGGCGCGGAGCTCGCCGCGGCCGCCGCCAAGAACACCAAGAAGGAGGTGGCGGCCTGATGTCCACCGCGACCATCGCCAAGCCGCAGGCGAAGCAGCCCGGCAGGGGCGGCCGCCGAATGTCGCTCCCGGTACTCCTGCTGGTCATCGCCGGCGTGCTGGTCCTCACCTCGGCCGTGCGCCTGATCACCGGCGCCGACGGCATCACCTCGACCGGCCAGATGTCCACCGCGCTGCGCCTCGCCGTGCCCATCGGCCTCGCCGGTCTCGGCGGTCTGTGGGCCGAGCGCGCGGGCGTCGTCAACATCGGCCTCGAAGGCATGATGATCCTCGGCACCTGGTTCGGCGCCTGGGCCGGCTACCAGTGGGGTCCCTGGGTCGGCGTGGCGTTCGGCATCCTCGGCGGCGCGCTCGGCGCCGTCCTGCACGCCGTCGCCACCGTCACCTTCAACGTCAACCACATCGTCTCCGGTGTGGCCCTGAACATCCTCGCCCTGGGCGCCACCCGCTACCTCTCCAAGTTCACCTTCGAGAACGCGCAGGGCGGCTCCTCCAAGCAGTCCCCGCCGATCGACTCGCTCGGCACGTTCAGCGTCCCGGGGCTGTCGGACTGGCTGAACACGCTCAACGGCAAGCACTGGTTCCTGGTCTCCGACATCGCGGGCCTGGTCGGCGGTCTGCTGACCGACCTCTCCCCGCTGACCGTCATCGCCGTGGCGCTCGTCCCGGTCACCTGGTGGGTCCTGTGGCGCACCGCCTTCGGCCTGCGGCTGCGCTCCTGCGGTGAGAACCCGGTCGCGGCCGAGTCCCTCGGCGTCAACGTCTACAAGTACAAGTACATCGCCGTGATCATCAGCGGTGGCTTCGCCGGCCTCGGCGGCGCCTTCCTCTCGATCGTCGCCTCCAACGTCTACCTCGACGGCCAGACGGCCGGCCGCGGTTACATCGGTCTCGCCGCGATGATCTTCGGCAACTGGATGCCGGGCGGCCTCGCCCTCGGCGCCGGCCTGTTCGGCTACACCGACAGCCTCAACCTGCGCGGCGGCACGGTGAACGTCCACGCGCTGATCCTGCTGCTCGCGATCCTGCTGGTGGCCGGCGCGGTCTACCTGGCCTGGCGCCGGAAGTACGTCCCGGCGGTGATCACCGTCGTGATCTCGGTCCTGATGTTCGTCTGGTACGCCTCCACCAACGAGGTCCCGCGCCAGCTCGTGACCGCGACCCCGTACATCGTCACGCTGCTGGTGCTCTCGCTGTCCGCGCAGTCCCTGCGGATGCCGAAGGCGGACGGTCTGCCGTACCGGAAGGGACAGGGCAAGTGACGACCGCCGCCGGCTTCGACTGGGAGGCCCTGCGGGACCGGGCGAGGGAGGCCATGTCCCACGCCTACGCCCCGTACTCCGGCTTCCCGGTCGGGGTCGCGGCCCTCGTCGACGACGGCCGCACGGTCTCCGGCTGCAACGTGGAGAACGCGTCGTACGGCCTGGGCCTGTGCGCCGAGTGCGGACTGGTCTCCGAGCTCCAGCGCACGGGCGGCGGCCGGCTGACCCACTTCACGTGCGTGGACGGCACCGGCGGGCTGCTCGTCCCGTGCGGCCGCTGTCGCCAGCTCCTCTACGAGTTCGGCGGACCGGACCTCCTCCTGGACACCCCCGAGGGCGTCCTGCCCCTCTCCGAGATGCTCCCCCAGGCCTTCGGTCCGGCCCATCTCGCCAAGTAACTCCCGTACGGCCCCTCCTGGTGGGAGGGGCCGTACGCTTCGCAATGCTTCGAAGGGAACGTCATGGCCATGGACGCCATCTCCGTCATCCGCACCAAGCGGGACCGCGGTGAGCTCAGCGACGAGCAGATCGACTGGGTCATCGACGCGTACACGCGCGGCGAGGTCGCCGACGAGCAGATGTCGTCGCTCGCGATGGCCGTCCTGCTCAACGGCATGAACCGAGGCGAGATCGCGCGGTGGACCGCCGCGATGATCGCGTCCGGCGAGCGCATGGACTTCTCCTCGCTGTCCCGCCCGACGGCCGACAAGCACTCGACGGGCGGCGTCGGCGACAAGATCACGCTGCCGCTCGCGCCGCTCGTCGCCGCCTGCGGCGCGGCCGTTCCCCAGCTCTCCGGGCGGGGCCTCGGCCACACCGGCGGCACCCTCGACAAGCTGGAGTCGATCCCCGGCTGGCGCGCCCTGCTCTCCAACGAGGAGATGCTGCACGTCCTCGACACCACCGGCGCGGTGATCTGCGCGGCCGGCGACGGCCTGGCCCCCGCCGACAAGAAGCTCTACGCGCTGCGCGACGTCACCGGCACGGTCGAGGCGATCCCGCTGATCGCCTCCTCGATCATGTCGAAGAAGATCGCCGAGGGCACCGGCTCGCTGGTCCTGGACGTGAAGGTCGGCACCGGTGCCTTCATGAAGACCCTGGCCGACGCCCGCGAGCTGGCCTCGACGATGGTCGGCCTCGGCACCGACCACGGGGTGCGGACGGTCGCGCTGCTCACCGACATGTCCACCCCGCTCGGCCGCACCGCGGGCAACGCGCTGGAGGTCCGCGAGTCCGTGGAGGTCCTGGCGGGCGGCGGCCCGGCGGACGTCGTCGAGCTGACCCTCGCCCTGGCCCGCGAGATGCTCGACGCGGCCGGTGTGAAGGACGCGGACCCGGCGAAGGCGCTGGCCGACGGCTCGGCGATGGACGTCTGGCGCCGGATGATCGCGGCCCAGGGCGGTGACCCGGACGCGGAACTGCCGGTGGCCCGCGAGCAGCACGTGGTGACGGCCCCCGCCTCCGGTGTCCTGACCCGCCTGGACGCCTACGGCGTCGGCGTCGCCGCCTGGCGCCTGGGCGCGGGCCGGGCCCGCAAGGAGGACCCGGTGCAGGCGGGCGCGGGCGTCGAACTGCACGCCAAGCCCGGCGACCGGGTCACCGCCGGCCAGCCCCTGCTCACCCTCCACACGGACACCCCGGAACGCTTCGACTACGCCCTGCGGTCCATCGAGGGCTCCTACGACATCGCGGCCTCCGGCACGGAGTTCACGACGTCTCCCGTGGTGCTGGAACGTATCGCCTGACCAGGGCGTCTCTCGATCGGACGAACGGGACCGGCGGACCTGCGCCGGTCCCGTTCGGCATGCTGGGATCGGTGGCGCGACCGAAGGAGACCACCGTGAGCGCACTCACCGTCCGCCAGGGCGTTCCCCGTCGGCTGACCGCCCCTCACCCCAGCAGCGCCGCGACCACGACCAGCACCGGCACCGACAGGACGGTCGACAGGAGGATGGAGTCCCGGGCCAGTTCCTCGCCCGTGCGGTAGGTGCTGGCGTAGGTGTAGAGGTTCTGGGCCGCCGGGAGCGCCGAGGTCACCGTGACGTCGAGCAGGGCCGCGCCGTGCAGGTCGAAGACGGCGGAGGCCAGGGCCCAGGCGGCGAGCGGCTGGCCCGCCGCCTTCAGGGCCACGGACAGGAACACGGGGTGCCGGTCGCGCCCCCGGCCGGGCGGCGTGCTGCCGCGCAGCGAGATGCCGAAGGCGAGCAGGACGGCCGGCACGGACATGTTGCCGATCAGGGTCAGGGGGTCCATGACCGGGCCGGGCACATGGATTCCGAGCGCCGCGACCGCGACGCCGGACAGCGAGCCGACGGCGATCGGATTGCGCAGGGGCGTGAGCAGCCGGCGCCACCACGGGCCCTTCTCGCCCATCCCCGCCAGGTCGAGGACGGTGAGGGCGACCGGGGTCAGGAAGACGACCTGGAAGAGCAGGACCGGCGCCACCAGCGAGGCGTCGCCCAGCACGTACACGGCGATCGGGATGCCCAGGTTGCCGGCGTTGACGTAGCTGGAGCAGAGCGCGCCGATCGTCGTACGCCCGACGCCCCAGTGCCGTACGACGCCCACCACCACGAAGGCGCCCGCCGCCGCTGCCGTGCTCAGGGCCGTCACCAGGAGGCGGCTGGAGAAGACCACCGCGAGGTCCGCCCCGGCGAGGGTGGTGAACAGGAGGGCGGGGGAGGCGACGTGGAAGGCCAGCCTGGTGAGGACCTCGCGGCCGTTCGCCCCGAGGTGGCCGCCGCGGCCGAGCGCGTAGCCGACGGCGATGACGATCGCGATGACCGCGAAACCGCTCAGCACCCCTTGCACGGAACCCCCTCGGGGCGTGACAGGCCGTCGGGTATCCACCGGGGTGCTGGTCTGTGGGGCATACACCTAACCCTCGGGTGCGGGCCAGGCGCGGTCAACGTGCTGATCCTTGTGATCTTCGCGACCCTGCGCGAACGCACCGCCCGCCGATGAGTTGCCGCCCCGGCGCAGGTCTACCGGTTCGTGGATGCCGCGACCCCCGCCGTACTGGCGCTGTCCGGCCCCGTCACCGGGAACCAGGTGCCGGGGCTCTGCGACGACGTGCGCGTGCTGCTCAGGGCCACCGGTGCCGGGGCCGTCGTCTGCGACGTGCGCGGGCTCGGACCGCCCGGGCTCGGCACGGTCGACCTGCTGGCCCGGCTGGAGCTGACGGCCCGCCGGGCCGGCGGACGGATACGGCTGCGGGACCCCGACCCGGCCCTACGCTCCCTCCTCCGGCTCGTCGGCCTTCGCCTCCAGGTGGAGGGGGAGACCGAAGAGCGGGAACCAGCGCTTGGTGTCGAGGAAGAAGTGGAACCCGGTCAGCCGGCCGTCTGAGATCTCCAGGACCTGGATCGACCAGGGGCTGTAGCCGCCGGTGTCCGGGTCCGGCTTGTACTGGGCGAACCCGGGCAGGCCGTTGACCTGGACCGGGAAGAGCCGCGAGCCCTCGCAGGCGGAGCCGATGGTGGTCATGAAGCCGGCGATGTCGTCGTGGCCGGTGAGCCACAGGTCGAACGGCGGCATCGTCATGATGGCGTCCTCGTGCAGGAGCGCCGTCAGCGCCGCCATGTCGTAGCCCTCGAAGGCGGCGACATAGCGCTCCAGGAGCTTGCGCTGCTCCTCGTCGAGCGGATCGCGGACATCGGCCCCGGCCCCCGACTGCTGCTGCTCGGCCAGTGTGGAACGGGCCCGCTGCAACGCGCTGTTGACCGACGCGACCGAGGTGTCGAGCAGCTCGGCCACCTCGTTCGCCTTCCAGGCCAGCACCTCGCGCAGGATCAGCACCACCCGCTGCTTGGGCGGCAGCTGCTGGAGCGCGGCCATGAACGCGAGCCGGACGGACTCCCTGGCGACCGCGGCCTCCGCCGGATCGTCCACCGTGGGCAGCACGCGCGCGTCCGGCACCGGCTCCAGCCAGGTGTTGTCGGGCCGGGGCGACAGCGCCGCCTGGGCCAGCGGCGTCGAATCGCCGAGGTCCATCGGCCGCGCCCGTTTGTTGCCCGCGTTCAGCATGTCCAGGCACACGTTCGTCGCGATCCGGTACAGCCACGACCGCAGGCTGGAGCGGCCCTCGAACTTCTCGTGGCTCCGCCAGGCCCGCACCAGCGTGTCCTGCACGGCGTCCTCGGCCTCGAAGGACGAACCGAGCATGCGGTAGCAGTACCCGGTCAGCTCGGTCCGGTGCTTCTCCAGTGCGACGTCGAGATCCGCTGTCGCCGTGCTGTCACTCATGACCGTCCCCCTGTGGCGGTTCTGTCCGCGCTCCGTCGCGCCCCAGCACCTGGAAGCTACCGCAGAGGACCGACAACGGCCCCCGGAGTGCGCGAAGCCGCAGGTGGCGCGGGCTGCTCGCGAACCGGGGGCGCGCTTCAGCGGGCGGTCGCCAGCACGTCCCGGCGGGCCGCCACCGTGCCGAGGACGGTGATCGCCATGACGCCCAGCACCGCCAGCAGACCGACGCCGACCGTGCCCGACCAGCCCTGGGCGTGGAAGGCCATCGCGCCGATCGTGCTGCCCGCGCTGGAGCCGATGTAGTACGAGGACTGGTAGAGGGCCGAGGCCTGCGCGCGGCCGTGGGCCGCGGTGTGGCTGACCGCCGAGGAGGCCACCGCGTGGCCCGCGAAGAAGCCCGCGGTGATCAGGACCAGGCCCAGCAGGACCAGCGGGAGCGAGTCGGCCAGGGAGAGGAGCAGCCCGGCCGCCGTCGTGCCGCCGCCCAGGTAGAGGGCGCCGCGGCGGCCGAGACGGCCCACCAGACGGCCCGCGGTGGACGCCGACACCGTACCGACCAGGTACACCAGGAAGATCGAGCCGATGAGGCCCTGGGGGAGCGAGAAGGGCTCCTCGGTCAGGCGGTAGCCGATCACCGTGTAGACGCCGCCGAAGACGGTCATGAACAGCGCGCCGATCGCGTACAGGCGGCGCAGCAGCGGGTTCGCGAGGTGGTCGCGGACCGTGCCCAGCAGCCGGCGCGGGTGCAGCGAGCCCGCCCTGAAGTGCTTCGGCGCGGGCAGCAGCAGCCGGAACGCCACCGCGCAGCCGACGGCGATCAGGCCGATCGTGCCCACGGCGACCCGCCAGCCCCACTCCTGCGCGACCCAGCCGGTGATGACCCGGCCGCTCATCCCGCCGACGCTGTTGCCCGCGACGAACAGTCCGATCGCCGTGACCAGCGCCTTCGGGCGGACCTCCTCGGCCAGGTACGCCGTCGCCGAGGCGGGCAGGCCGGCCAGCGCCGCGCCCTGCACACCGCGCAGCAGCACCAGCACGCCCAGGGACGAGGCGAAGGGGACCAGGAGGCCGACCGTCACCGCGACCGCCAGCGAGGCCGTCATGACCGTACGGCGCCCGAAGCGCTCGGAGAGCGCGCTCATGGGGAGGACGAACAGCGCCAGACCGCCGGTCGCCGCCGCCACCGTCCAGCTCGCGTCGCCCGCGCTCACCCCGAAGCCGTCCGAGATCAGCGGGAGCAGGGCCTGGGTGGAGTAGAGGAGGGCGAAGGTCGCGACACCGGCGAGGAAGAGCGCGAAGCTCATCCGGCGGTAGCCGGGACCGCCCGGGGTCAGACGGGTGTCGGAGGCGGCGGAGGACGGAACGGCGCCCACGGTGGTGGACGCCCCGGTACTGGCGGGAGACATGCTTCGAACGTACGGACCCCGTTCTGATCCGTCCAATGCATGGAATCGTCATAATCGTTCCCATGGAGCATCAGCAGAGGTCAGTGGGGCGCCTGTCACCGTCCAGTGACACAGAAGACATGACGATGTTGCTGGCTCCCCGCCTGGCGTACTTCGCCGGCGTGGCCCGCACGGAGCATGCCACCCGGGCCGCGCAGGAACTCGGCGTCCCCCAGTCCACCCTCTCCCGCGCGATGGCCCGCCTGGAACAGGACCTCGGCGTCGACCTCTTCACCCGCCACGGCCGCACCGTCTCCCTCACCCCGGCCGGCCGCACCTTCCTCGCCTCGGTCGAGCGCGCCCTCGCCGAGGTCCAGCGCGCCGCCGACGAGGTCCGCGCCGACGCCGACCCCACCACCGGCAAGGTCGCCTTCGGCTTCCTGCACACCATGGGCGCGGAGACCGTCCCCGGCCTCCTCCACGCCTTCCGCGCCGACCACCCGCGCATCCGCTTCAGCCTCGTCCAGAACTACGGCGAGGCGATGATCGAGAAGCTGCGGGCGGGCGAGCTGGACCTGTGCCTGACCTCACCGGTCCCGGACGCCCCGGACCTGGTGGCCCGCCGCCTCGACGAACAGAAGCTGCGCCTGGTGGTCCCGGCCGACCACCCCCTGGCCGCCCGCAGGCGGATCCGCCTGGCGGAGGCCGCCGACGAGACCTTCGTGACCCTGGAACCGGGCTACGGCCTGCGGCGCATCACGGACGACCTGTGCAAGGAGGCGGGTTTCCGGCCGAGGATCGCCTTCGAGGGGGAGGAGGCGGAGACCCTGCGGGGCCTGGTCGCGGCCGGCCTGGGCGTGGCCCTCCTGCCCCCGCCGGCCTTCCCCCGCCCGGGAGTCGCCGAACTCACGGTCACCGCACCGAGAGCGGTACGGGAGATCGGCGTCGCCTGGCTGGACGGCCACCCGGACACACCCCCGGTCGCCGCCTTCAAGAAGTTCCTGCTGTCCAGAAGGGGCAGCCTGCTGCCCGCCTAGGCGCGGCGCCCGTCAGGGGCGCGGGGCTGTATCCGCTCTGCGGCCGCCGCCGCGCGGGCGCGCTCAACCACGAACCGCTCGCACCCCGAAGACGACACGAGCCCCCGCTCCTACCGTCTCAACGACTTGCCGAACCCCGCCGCCAGCGGCATCCGCAGTCCGATCGGCGGCGGCGCGGCCAACGCGTCCTCCACCGGCCGGGACACCGTCCGCCCGTACAGCGCGCCCATGACGAAGTCCGAAGCGAGAGCGAGGACTTCGTCCCGGTGCTGGTGCAGCCCGTGGCCGTCCGAGTGCACCTCGAACCGGCACACCTCCCGGTTCGCCTTCTTCGCCCGCACCGCCAGCCGGAACGACAGCTCCGGATCGGTCCGTTCGTCGTTCGTGCCGTGCACGATCAGCACCCGCCGCCCCACCAGCTGCCGAACCGGTTCCTCGGGTGCCGCCACATCCGCCTCCGGCAGCCAAGGGGCGATGGCGACGACGGAGTCGGCCGCCTCGTGGCCGCCCGCCCGCAGCGCCGCCCGGCCGCCCATCCCGACGCCCAGCAGACAGACGGGCACATCGCCGTACCGCCGTACCACCTCGTCGGCCGCCCATTCGGCGTCCGCCGCGAGGTGCGCCTCGCCGCCGTTCCAGCCGCGATAACGGTAGTGGACGACGTGCGCGGCCAGCCCCTCCTCGCGGCCGTCCCGGGCCAGCCGGCGTCCGAGTGCGCGGACGAGGGCCGTCGCCCATACGGGGGACGGCTTGCGCGCGGAGTGCTCCTCGCCGCCCGGGAGCAGCAGGACCGCTCCGGTCACCGTCGTCGGCTCCTGGCCGACTGCCCTGCCCAGTCTGGCCGTTCGGACCGGCGTCGCTTGCTGTGCCATGACAGAACAGTGTCAGAAGTCCTGGTGTACCTGACCCGTCGGCGGGGTCACCGTTGCGTATCGACGGACGGGTGTACGACCGGTGCGCCAGGTGATCTACGCGCGTAGGAGTTAGAGTGCGTGAATGACGAGCCAGAGCACCGCGAACACCCCGGCGCCGGACCAGATCCGCCGGGCGCCCAAGGTTCTGCTGCACGACCATCTCGACGGCGGTCTGCGTCCCGGAACCGTCGCCGACCTCGCCCGGGAGACCGGGTACTCCCAGCTCCCCGAGACCGACCCGGACAAGCTCGGCCTCTGGTTCCGCGAGGCCGCCGACTCCGGTTCGCTGGAGCGGTACCTGGAGACGTTCTCGCACACCGTCGGCGTGATGCAGACCCGGGACGCGCTGGTGCGGGTCGCCCGCGAGTGCGCCGAGGACCTCGCCGAGGACGGTGTCGTCTACGCCGAGGTGCGGTACGCGCCCGAGCAGCACCTGGAGCGCGGGCTGACCCTCGAAGAGGTCGTCGAGGCCGTCAACGAGGGCTTCCGGCAGGGCGAGGCGCTCGCCCGGGAGAACGGCCGGCGGATCAGGGTCGGCGCCCTGCTCACCGCCATGCGGCACGCGGCCCGCTCCCTGGAGATCGCCGAACTCGCCAACCGCTACCGGGACCTGGGCGTCGTCGGCTTCGACATCGCCGGGGCCGAGGCCGGTTACCCTCCCACCCGCCACCTCGACGCCTTCGAGTACCTCAAGCGCGAGAACAACCACTTCACCATCCACGCCGGCGAGGCCTTCGGGCTGCCGTCCATCTGGCAGGCGCTCCAGTGGTGCGGCGCCGACCGGCTCGGGCACGGTGTGCGGATCATCGACGACATCCAGGTCCACGAGGACGGCACGGTCAAGCTCGGCCGGCTCGCCTCCTACGTCCGCGACAAGCGGATCCCGCTGGAGCTGTGCCCCAGCTCCAACCTCCAGACCGGGGCCGCCGACTCCTACGCCGGACACCCCATCGGGCTGCTGCGCCGGATGCACTTCCGGGCCACCGTGAACACCGACAACCGGCTGATGTCCGGCACCAGCATGAGCCGGGAATTCGAGCACCTCGTCGAGGCGTTCGGTTACACGCTCGACGACCTGCAGTGGTTCTCCGTCAATGCGATGAAATCAGCGTTCATTCCTTTCGATGAACGACTCGCCATGATCAATGACGTCGTGAAGCCCGGTTATGCGGAACTGAAATCCGAATGGCTGTTCCAGCAGACGGCCTCCACCAGCGGTTCTCTCGACCCGCAGGGCTGATCGGGCATCCTTGCGAGGCATCCGATGCGGACGGGCGTTCACAACCCGTCCGCATTTCGGTGTTTGCCCCGGGTGGGCTGCCGTGTTTACGGTCGGGGACCGCTCAGCGCTTAACTCCCCGTCATCGCATTCAAGGACGCATTCACCATGAAGCAGTCTGCCGTCAAGACCCTCGGTGTCGCCGCCCTCGGTGCCGCCTTCGCCGCCGTCGGCGCGGGCGCGGCCAACGCGGCCCCGGCCGTCCCGGACGCCGCGCAGGCCCTGGACACCGTCACCAGGACGCTGCCGGCCGAGAACGTCTCCAAGGCCCTGCCGGGTGCCGGTGAGGCCGTGTCGCAGGGGCAGACCGCCCTCGGTGCCGGACTGGCCGCCGCCCAGCCGGCCGCCGGGCAGCTCCTCTCCAACGGCCCGACCAAGCCGGTCGCCGGCCTCCTCGGCGGCCTGCCGCTGAAGGGCCTGCCCACCCACGGCCTGCCGGTGAACGGGATCCCGCTCGGCTGACCCGCCCGCCGACGCGACGCCGTCGGGGCGCCCCGCACTCCCGCGGGGCGCCCCGACGGCGTCGTCGTGCGGGAGGCCTACCAGGCGGTGGCCCTCTCCTCCGAGGGGAACAGGATCCACAGCGCTATGTAGAGCAGGAACTGCGGGCCCGGCAGCAGGCAGGACAGCAGGAAGACCACCCGCATCGTCGTCGCGGAGGTGCCGAAGCGGCGGGCCAGCGCGGCGCACACTCCGCCGATCATGCGGCCGTGGGTGGGGCGGGCGAGGCTGGACATCTGCGGCTCCTTCGTGAGCGTCCGTCCGAGGCGGCCCTTGCGGCCCCTCATCTGCCCTTCACGGTACGGAGACGAATTAGGTCGAAGCATCGCTCTACGGGGCGATCCCGACCCTGGGAATCGTCGGGGTACGACCCTGAGCCGCGTCCTCCTGAAGCACGGCGGCGGGCCGTGCCCGCTCCCGTTCGCGCTGCCGGCGCAGCCGGGCGCGGGCCGCCGGAACCACCGCCAGATGCGCGACGATCACCCCGGCCGTGTTCAGCAGGACCGAGTCGACGTCCACCACCCGGCCGGGCACCCCGGTCTGGAGCAGGGCGATGCCCGTCGAGATCAGGGCGCCCGCGGCGGCCGTACGGATCAGGGAGCCGAGCGGGGAGCCGCACAGCCTGCCGTGCGCCATCGGCAGCAGCACGCCCAGCGGCGCGAGCAGCAGGAGCCCCTCGCCGAGCCGGTGCGCCGCCTCACGCCACCCGAGCGCCAGGTCGGCGCGGATTCCGGCGAGCGGGTGCAGGTTGGCGGGCATCACCCACGGCACGTCCAGCGGCCGCAGCATCAGCCAGGCGACGAACACGAGATGTGCGACGAGGAGGACACCCCCTGTCACACGGACGCGGATCGCGGCGCTGCCGCCGATGGAGCCTTGACGCTGCACGCCCCCCTAGACGCACCCGTGCACACGATCGGTTCCGGATGCGCGGCAACTGAGGCGGCCCTTCGGGGGCGCCCGGAACCGCGTGACCGGCTCCCGCCCTCCGCCACGCGCCCCACCATCCCGGGCAGCGCCCCCTCGCGCGCCCGGGCGCCCGTCACCCGGAGGCCACCTCGGTGGACGGCGGCCGGTTTCCGCTCGGCGCGTTCCGCACCGCGTCCGTGCACTCGTACCGCCGCAGCGGCTCGGTCCCCGGGCCGCCCAGGATCACCGACCCGTCGCCCTCCGCCGCCGCCGAGTCGGAGAGCGTGCACACGATCTGGGCGAGCGCGTACGACGTCAGCTGCGGCGGCGACGTGCTCAGCCGCAGCGTGTCGTCGGGGTCCCCGGCCCGCGGCCCGTCGACGCTCATCCCGCCGCGCACGTACGTCGTGTAGCCCGCCTCCTTCTCGGCGGCCGACGGCGTCTCGGCGAGCTGGTCGAGCAGCGCCTGGGCGACGATCACCCGGCGCCTGGCGTCCACCGTGCCGTCCGGGACCCGCACCGACCGGTCGACCGTCACCAGCGAGGCACCGCACAGCAGGAACACCTGCACCGGCACCCCCTGCGAGGACTGCGCCGACAGATCCGGCTGCGTCATGGAGCACGGCACCCGCGACGGCGCCCCGCCGAAGTCGGTCGGCACCTCGGTGGCCCGGATCCCGCACCCGGAGAGCGCGAGCGCCAGCCCGGTGACGGCCATGAGTCTTCGTACGTGCATCAGGCGCCCTTCCCCCCGGCATCCCCGGCATCCCCGCTGTCCCCGCCGTCCCCGGCGTCCTTGCTCTCCTCGGTCAGCGCCGAGGCGTCCCGGGGCAGCCGCAGCGTGAACACCGCACCGCCCTCGGGGGAGTTGGCGGCGCTGATCGAACCGCCGTGGATACGGGCGTTCTCCGTCGCGATGGACAGACCCAGGCCGCTGCCCTCGGAGCGCGGCCGGGAGGCGCTGGCCTTGTAGAACCGGTCGAAGACATGCGGCAGCACGTCCTCGGGGATGCCCGGACCGTGGTCGCGCACCGCGATCACCAGGTCCCCGCCCTCCTCCTGCTCCATCCGCACCGACACCCGCACCGGCGACCCGCCGTGCTTGAGCGCGTTGCCGATGAGGTTGGCGAGGATGACGTCGAGGCGGCGCGGGTCGAGACGGGCGTGGATCCCGCGCTCGGCGTCCAGCTCGACCGCGTCCAGCCAGGCGCGGGCGTCGATGCATGCGGTGATCTGGTCGGCGATGTCGACGTCGTCGAGGACCAGCCGGGCCGTACCCGCGTCGAAGCGGGTGACCTCCATCAGGTTCTCCACGAGGTCGTTGAGGCGGCGGGTCTCGCTGACGACCAGCCGGACGGCGGGCTCGATCATCGGGTCCATCGACCCCGACTCCGCCTCCAGCTCCTCCTCCAGGATCTCCGTGACGGCGGTGATCGCGGTGAGCGGGGTCCGCAGCTCGTGGCTCATGTCGGCGACGAACCGCCGGGACGCCTCGTCCCGCGCGGCCATGTCGTCGACCCGTTTCTCCAGCGCCTCGGCCGCGTCGTTGAACGTCCTTGACAGATCGGCGAGTTCGTCCGTGCCCGAGACCCGCAGCCGGGTGTCCAGCTTGCCCTCGCCGAGCCGCCGGGCGGCCACGCCCAGCCGGTGCACCGGCTTGAGCACGGTGGTGGCGGCGGCCTGCGCGAGCAGCGCCGAGCCGATCAGCGCCAGCCCGGTGGCGATACCGAGCGACCAGGCAAGGGAGTTGAGGTCCTTGGCCTCCGGCTCCAGTGACTTCATCATGTAGCCGGTCGGCCCGCCGCCGACCAGCCGCGTCCCGGCGACGAGATACGGCGTGCCGTGGTCGACGACCCGCTGCCAGTACAGCCGGTACGCCGGCTTGTCGGAGTCGCCGGTCCTCTGCTCCTTGTCGACCGCGGTGCGCAGCGACTTCGGCACGTCGTCCAGCGCGAACCCGCTGAGACCGCCCGAGTTGCCGTACACCGCCTTGCCGCCCGTGTCCTCGCCGACCAGGAGCACGCTGAAGCGCTGGCTGCTGCTGGCCATCTGCCCGGCCGTGCGCTGGAGTTCGCCCTGGGTGGGGTGGACGGGCAGCGCGCCGGCCCGGTTCTGCATCTCCTGCCGGAAGTCGCGCAGCACCGCGTCCTGGGTACGGGTGAGCACCGCCTCGCGGTTGAGCCAGTACGCGATACCGGACGCGGACACGGCGGCGGTCAGCGCCACCAGGCCGAACACGACCACGAGCCGCAGCCGCAGGCTGGTGAAGCGCAGCCGGGACACGGCTCCCCTGCGATCCGAGGCCCAGCCCCGGAAACCCTCTTGCCGGTCCGTCACTGAGGGGCGTCCAGGCGGTAGCCGACACCGCGCACGGTACGGATCAGGGTCGGGGACGAGGGCACGTCCTCGACCTTGGCGCGCAGCCGCTGCACACAGGCGTCGACCAGCCGGGAGTCACCGAGGTAGTCGTGTTCCCAGACCAGCCGCAGCAGTTGCTGCCGGGACAGCGCCTGTCCCGGGCGACGGCTCAGTTCGAGCAGCAGCCGCAGCTCGGTCGGGGTGAGCTGGAGGTCCTCGCCGTTCTTCGTCACGGTCATCGCGGAACGGTCGATGACCACGTTGCCGAACGTCGCCGAGTCGGTCGACTCCCGCTCCCCGCGCCGCAGCACGGCCCGGATCCGGGCGTCCAGCACCCGGCCCTGGACGGGCTTGACGACGTAGTCGTCGGCACCGGACTCCAGGCCCACCACTACATCGATGTCATCGCTGCGCGCGGTCAGCAGGATGATCGGCAGCTGGTCCGTGCGCCGGATGCGCCGGCACACCTCGAAACCGTCGATGCCGGGCAGCATGACGTCGAGGACGATCAGATCGGGCCGCTGCTCGCGCAACAGCTTCAGACCGTCCTCACCGGTCGCAGCGGTGGCCACCCGGTGTCCCTGGCGCGTCAGGGAGAGCTCCAGGGCCGTGCGGATGGCGTCGTCGTCCTCGATCAGCAACAGGGAAGGCACGGGCTCATTCTGGCCCATGCGGGGGCCGTCGTACGACCTGTGCGGTCTGCGGCCGTCAGGAAACCTCGATAGCGTCACCGCCTGTGCATGTCCTGTCACGTCTCTGTGCCGGACCCCTGTGACAGGTCTGTGACAGTCGGCGGATACGGCCGTGAAGGTGGCCCGGCAGAGTTCTCGGCACAGGCGGACGGGTGACCGGAGAGCCTGGGCAGGCAGAACTACCGGAAGTCCACGACGGGGGGCGCGAGATGAACACGCTGCACAGCCAGAACGCCGGCGCAGTGATCACGCGGCTGCACGACGTGCACCGGGGTTCCGAGAAGTCCGGTGCCGTGAGCGGGCGGGGGTGCGCTCGCGGCGCCGGACGTCAGCACACCGCCTATATGACGGTGGTTGACAGTCGTACGGGGGAGTCGCACGGGGGATCCGCCTACAGGGAGGACACGGGGGAGCGCCGCTCGCTCACGGAGGCGGAGTTCACCGCCTACGTCCAGGAGCGCCGCGCCTCCCTGTACGCGACCGCCTACCACCTGACCGGTGACCGTTTCGAGGCCGAGGACCTGCTCCAGAGCGCGCTGTTCTCGACGTACAAGGCGTGGGACCGGATCAGCGACAAGGCGGCCGTCGGCGGTTACCTGCGGCGGACGATGACCAACCTGCACATCAGCGCCTGGCGGCGCCGCAAGCTCAACGAGTACCCGACCGAGGAACTGCCGGAGACGCCGGCCGACACGGACGCGATGCGCGGCACCGAACTGCGCGCGGTCCTGTGGCAGGCGCTCGCCCGGCTTCCCGAACTCCAGCGCACCATGCTGGTCCTGCGCTACTACGAGGGCCGCACGGACCCGGAGATCGCGGAGATCCTCGACATCAGTGTCGGCACGGTGAAGTCCAGCATCTGGCGGTCGCTCCGCCGGCTGCGCGAGGACGAGGTCCTCAGCTTCGGCCGTGACGAGGAAGACGCCTTCGGGGAGCTCGTCGCCTGAAGGTAACGGGATCCGGGGGGATCCTGACGGGGGAACACGGGGGAACACGGGGGAACACGGGGGAGAAGCGGGTCCGGGGGGACCCGGGGGGAAAGCACGGGGGAAGCTCCGCCACGGGGGACACGGGGGTGTTCGGCGGAGCAACGGGGGAAAGCGGGACTGGGGGGCCGGGGGGTCCATCCAGTCCCGCTTTTTTCGTGCCTAGGCCGCCGTGCGGTCGCGGCTCTGCCAGCCCACCGCGGCCGCCGCCATCCGGCTCAGCGCCTCGTCGCGGTCGCAGGGGTGCGCGCCCAGCGACACCTGGCGGGCCACGATCGTGCGCTCCGCGCGCATCAGCCGCCAGCCGCGGCGCAGCAGGAACGGCACCGACTTGCGGCCCTCCCTGAGGTCGCGCAGGAAGCGGCGGCGGAAGGTCTTCACCGGGCCCCGGCTCAGACAGAGCGCGTCCGCCAGGTAGCCGAGTTCGCGGCAGCGCTCCACTATCTCGGCGGCGAAGATGCCCTCCGCGATGAACAGCGGCGTGCGGCCGATGTGGAGGGGCTTCTCGCCGGTGCGGGCGCTCAGCGAGATGTCGTACACCGGAACCGGCGCCGAACCCGTGGCGCACAGCCGGCCGATCGCCTCGACCGCGACCTGCGCGTCCCAGGACTCCGGGTGGTCCCAGTCGATGTCCGAACTCCCCGCCACCAGTGGCAGCGTCGGGTCGTCGCCCTCCTTGTAGAAGTCGTCGAGACGCAGGACGGGCAGCCCGGAACGGGCGGCGACGAGGGACTTGCCCGAGCCCGAGGGGCCGCACAGCAGCACGACACGGGCGGGGGACGGGGGATGAATGCTCACGGAACACCAGTTTGACGCATGGCGGGCCTCCTGCCGACCCCGCGGGTCGGCTTTGGAGCGTGAGTCACACCTCAACTACCCTATGTGCCGTCCTGATTACCCTGTGCACCAGAAGGCGGCAGCCATGGCCCGACACGCGTCCTCCCCGAACCCGACGGCCCAACGCGCCCTGGTCGCCCTCGCCACGGCGGGGGTGGCGCTCGGCGCGGGCGCCACGACGGCCGCCGCGGACACCCAGCCCGTGCTGGACGTGATGCGCACCCGCCCCACCTCGCTCGGTCATATCGACCCGCAGGCGGGCATGCAGGCGCTGACCGGCGCACTGCCGTACGTCACGGGGGCGGTGGCCGGTCTCAAGCCCAACCCCCTCGCGGGCACCGGGGTGGACCCGCTGGACAACGGGGTGGGGACGCAGCTGGCCGACTTCAAGCCGCTGACGTCGAAGATGCTGACGGGACCGCTGGCCCAGGCGCCGTCGGTCGGGTCGCTTCCGGTGGTGGGGAAGGTTCTCGGGGGCTGAGTGCCCCGTGCGGGCGCCGGGGGCGCCCCCGGCCGAGGACTGGGGGAGGAACTGCGCGACCGGCCACGGACGGCGCGCAGTTCCCCACTCGCAGGGACGGGATCAGTACGAAGAGCCCGATGCTCCAAGCGACCCCGTCGGGTGCCACACCGTCTTCGTCTCCAGGAACGCCGTCAGGCGGTCCGTTCCGGGCGTCGCCGACCAGTCGTCCACAGGCTGTGGACGAAGGACCCGCTTCAGGTTGTCCGCCGCCGCGATCTCCAGCTCCTTCGCCAGCGCCTCGTCCGCGCCCGCGAGGTCGATCGCGTTGACGTCCTGGTGGGCGGCGAGCGGCGCCGCGATCTCCGCCGTACGGCCGGAGAGGACGTTGACGACCCCGCCGGGGACGTCGGAGGTGGCGAGGACCTCGGCGAGCGAGAGGGCCGGGAGCGGGGACTTCTCGGCGGCGACGACGACGGCCGTGTTGCCGGTGGCGATCACCGGGGCGAGCACCGACACCAGGCCCAGGAAGGACGAGTCCTGCGGGGCCAGCACGGCGACGACGCCGGTCGGCTCGGGGGAGGACAGGTTGAAGAACGGGCCCGCGACCGGGTTGCCGCCGCCGGCCACCTGGGCGATCTTGTCGGTCCAGCCCGCGTACCAGACCCAGCGGTCGACGGTGGCGTCCACGACCGCGGCCGCCTTGGACTTGCCGAGGCCCTCCGCGTCGGCGACCTCGCGCACGAACTGGTCCCGGCGGCCCTCCAGCATCTCCGCGACGCGGTAGAGGACCTGGCCCCGGTTGTAGGCCGTGGCGCCCGCCCAGCCGCCGAACGCCTTGCGGGCGGCGACCACCGCGTCCCGGGCGTCCTTGCGGCTCGACTGCGGCGCGTTGGCCAGCCAGTTGCCCTTGGAGTCGGTCACCTCGTACACCCGGCCGCTCTCGGAACGCGGGAACTTCCCGCCGACGTACAGCTTGTAGGTCTTGAAGACGGACAGGCGATCAGACATCGAGGTATGCCTCCAGGCCGTGGCGGCCGCCCTCGCGGCCGAAGCCCGACTCCTTGTACCCGCCGAACGGCGAGGTCGGGTCGAACTTGTTGAACGTGTTGGACCAGACGACGCCCGCGCGCAGCTTGTTCGCGACGGCCAGGATCCTGGAGCCCTTTTCCGTCCAGATGCCGGCGGAGAGGCCGTACTGCGTGTTGTTGGCCTTCGCCACCGCCTCGTCCGGGGTGCGGAAGGTGAGGACCGACAGGACGGGGCCGAAGATCTCGTCCCGGGCGATGGTGTGCGCCTGGGTGACGTTCGTGAAGAGCGTCGGGGCGAACCAGTAGCCGGCGGAGGGGAGTTCGCAGGCCGGGGACCAGCGCTCGGCGCCCTCCGTCTCGCCCTGGTCGGCGAGCGCGGTGATCCGGGCCAGCTGCTCGGCGGAGTTGATCGCGCCGATGTCGGTGTTCTTGTCCAGCGGGTCGCCGAGGCGGAGCGTGGACAGGCGGCGCTTGAGGGAGTCGAGCAGCTCGTCGTGGATCGACTCCTGGACGAGGAGGCGGGAGCCCGCGCAGCAGACCTGCCCCTGGTTGAAGAAGATCCCGGTGACGATCCCCTCCACCGCCTGGTCGACGGGAGCGTCGTCGAAGACGATGTTCGCGCCCTTGCCGCCCAGTTCCAGCGTGAGCTTCTTGCGGGTGCCCGCGACCGTGCGGGCGATCTCCTTGCCGACGGCGGTGGAGCCGGTGAAGGCGACCTTGTTCACGTCGGGGTGCGCGACCAGCGCGGCGCCCGCGTCGCCGTAGCCGGGGAGGATGTTGACGACGCCCTTGGGCAGGCCCGCCTGGCGGCAGATGTCCGCGAAGAAGAGGGCGGAGAGCGGGGTCGTCTCGGCGGGCTTGAGGACCACCGTGTTGCCGGTGGCGAGCGCCGGGGCGATCTTCCAGGCCAGCATCAGGAGCGGGAAGTTCCAGGGGATGACCTGGCCGGCCACGCCGAGCGGCCGCGGGTCCGCGCCGTAGCCCGCGTGGCCGAGCTTGTCGGCCCAGCCCGCGTAGTAGAAGAAGTGCGCGGCGACCAGCGGGAGGTCGGCGTCGCGGGTCTCCTTGATCGGCTTGCCGTTGTCCAGCGTCTCCAGGACGGCCAGTTCGCGGCTGCGCTCCTGGACGATGCGGGCGATGCGGAAGAGGTACTTGGCGCGCTCGGAACCGGGCAGCGCGGACCACTTCTCGAACGCCTTGCGCGCGGCCTTCACAGCCCGCTCGACGTCCTCGGCCCCGGCCCGCGCGACCTCGGACAGCACCTCCTCGGTGCTGGGGCTGACGGTCTTGAAGACCTTGCCGTCGGCGGCGTCCGTGAACTCGCCGTCGATGAACAGGCCGTAGGAGGGGGCGATGTCGACGACGGAGCGGGACTCGGGCGCCGGTGCGTACTCGAATGCGGTGGTCATCTTTTCCTTGGCCATGGTGATCAGTCCACCGTCACGTAGTCGGGGCCGGAGTAGCGGCCGATGGACAGCTTCTGACGCTGCATCAGCAGGTCGTTCAGGAGCGAGGAGGCACCGAAGCGGAACCAGTGGTTGTCCAGCCAGTCCGCGCCCGCGGTCTCGTTGACCAGGACCAGGAACTTGATCGCGTCCTTGGTGGTCCGGATGCCGCCGGCCGGCTTCACGCCGACCTGGACACCGGTCTGCGCGCGGAAGTCGCGCACGGCCTCCAGCATGAGCAGGGTGTTGGCGGGGGTGGCGTTGACGGCGACCTTGCCGGTGGACGTCTTGATGAAGTCGGCGCCCGCGAGCATGCCGAGCCAGGAGGCGCGGCGGATGTTGTCGTACGTCGACAGCTCGCCGGTCTCGAAGATGACCTTGAGGCGGGCGGCGGTCCCGCAGGCCTCCTTCACGGCGGTGATCTCGTCGAACACCTTGCGGTAGTCGCCCGCGAGGAACGCGCCGCGGTCGATGACCATGTCGATCTCGTCGGCGCCCGCGGCGACGGCGTCCCGCACGTCGGCGAGCTTGACCGGAAGGGCCGCGCGGCCCGCGGGGAAGGCGGTGGCGACCGAGGCGACCTTGACGGACGACCCGGCGACGGCCGCCTTGGCGGTGGCCACCATGTCGGGGTAGACGCAGACGGCGGCCGTGGCGGGCGTCGTACGGTCCGTCGGGTCCGGGTGGACCGCCTTGGCGCCGAGCGCCCGGACCTTGCCCGGGGTGTCCGCGCCTTCCAGCGTCGTCAGGTCGACCATCGAGATGGCGAGGTCGATGGCGTACGCCTTCGCGGTGGTCTTGATGGAACGGGTGCCGAGCGAGGCGGCACGTGCCTCCAGGCCGACCGCGTCGACGCCGGGCAGCCCGTGGAGGAAGCGGCGCAGCGTGCTGTCGGACGCGGTGACGTCGGCAAGTGCGTGGGGTGCGGTGGTGGGCATGGTCACCAGCCGAGCATATCTACGCGCGTAGCGGCTGTACACCCCGAGGGGGCGGTTCTTCTCCGGGCGGGCCGGGGTGGGTCGGAGTTCGGCCGGGGGTGGGTTGGGGGGTGGGCCGGAGGTAGGTCGGGGGGTGGGCCGGAGGCAGGTCGGGTGCGGGCCGGGATACGGGTCGGAGGTAGGTCGGGTGCGGGTTGGGGAGTGGGCCGGGGTGCGGGTCGGGGAGTGGGGCGGGGTACGGGTCGGAGGTGGGTCGGGCGCGGGCCGGGGTGCGGGTCGGGAGTGGGTCGGGGGTGTGCGGAGCGCACACCCCACGGCGCCCCGGCGTACGGCTGAGGCAGAATCGGCGCTATGACCACGCCCCTCGTCAAGGACCGCATCTACCGCTCGCCGCAGGCGCTGATCGGCGGTGTGCTGCTGCTCGCCATCGTCGGCTGGCTCGGCATCGACGCGCTGTTCCGGGGGAGCGGCCGCACCCCCTGGCTGGCCCTCGCCGCGCTCATCCTCATCGTGCCGCTGGCCGTGGCGTTCACGCTGCGCCCGGCGGTGTTCGCGGGCGAGGACCGGATGCGGGTGCGCAACCCGTTCCGGGTGATCACGGTGCCGTGGGGGGAGGTGGCCGCGCTGCGTTCCGGGTTCTCGAACGAGGTGGTCACCAAGTCCGGTACGAAGTACCAGCTGTGGGCGATCCCGGTGTCCCTGCGCGGCCGCAAGAAGGCGGCGCGGCGGCAGGCGCGGGCGGAGTCGGACGCGCGGCGCGGGCGGACCGGGGCCGGTGGGCGCGGGCTGGGCGGGTTCGGTGTGGGCACCGGCGGTTTCGGCGGCGGCTTCCCGGGTCAGGACGACGCCGCGGGGCCGATGCGTGCGGAGACCGACAAGGTCATGGACGACCTGCGCACGATGCTGGAGAACCGGGCCGAGGCGGAGTCGGCACAGGGTGAGGTCACGGTCCGCTGGGCGTACGAGGTGGCGGCGCCGGCCGTGGCGGGGGCGGTGCTGCTGGTGGTGCTGTTGCTGGTGGGCTGAGCGGGACACCGGTTCGTCCGGGCGGGGGACGGTTCGTCGACGGGCGGGCGGGTGCCGGCCTCGCGTGAGATCTTGGAGCGTGCTGTCGTGCCGCTGCTCGCGCGAGTCGTGTCTGCATACCGTCCGTACGCGCCCGGGGCGGTCCTTGAACGGTTTTCTTCCGCGTCATGTGCTGCTCCACTTCGGTGACCGCAACGCCTCGGTCGACGGTTTTCATCAGGCGAAACGGCTTCTCCTGCCGCACCGAACCGGCTACAGCAAGGCATCGGGCGGGTTCGACTTCGCCCCCTTCCGGGAGACGTGGCCGAGTGCGGTGAACAGGGCGCGGGTGCTGGCGAAGCCGGGCGAGGAGCACAAGAAGAATCCCGCGACCGGCATGTGGCGCCTCGTGAGCCAGATCGTGCCCGTGCACCGGCAGGTGTGACCGACGCGCAGCCCTGTTCGCTGCCGTGTGCCGCGTCGGGCTGTGCTGTGTCGAGGGTGGGGCCGGTGCGGGCGGACACCGGCAAGGCGATGGGTGACCTGCGCACGGTGTTTGAGGACAGGGGCGAGGGGTGTGCGGCACCGTTCGCTGACGTTCGACTGCGCCGCAGGTCATCGTGAGGGGAAGGCGTGGCGGCGGGCGAGGGTGATGATGAGGAGGCTGGTCGCGCCCAGGGCCGCTGATGTGGTCGTGACCGCGGTGGTGCCGGAGGCCTGGAGTGCGGCGCCGCCGATGAACCCGCCGAGTGCCATGGCCGCGTTCCACAGGGTGACCAGGACGGCCTGGGCGGTGTCGGCCGCGGCCCGGCCGCCGCGCAGGCCCGCGTGGCCCGCGGCCGTCTGGAGCAGGGTGGGTACGCCGCCCCAGCCCAGGCCCCACGTGAGGGCGGCGGCCCAGACGACCGGATGCGCGGTCGTGACGGCGAACGCCGTGGTCGCGAGGGTGAACAGCGCCGCCGAGGCCGTCGCCAGCAGCCGCAGCCGCCGGTCGATGCGGTGTCCGACGTACCAGAGGCTGCCCAGGCAGGCGGCGCCGAACGCGAGCAGGACCGTGTCGGTGGACGCCCCGAGGCCGGCCGTCCGCAGGTACGGCGCGATGTAGGCGTAGACCACCGTGTGGCCGAGTACGAAGGTCACGACCACGGCCATGACCGGCGTGACGCCGGGGACGCGCATGGTCTGCCGGGTGGTCGTCCCTGTGGCCTCGGCGGCTTCGGGTGCCTGTGTGGTCCGTGGGTGGTCCACGGCGGGGACGGACCGGACGATCCAGGCGATGACGGCGAGCGTGAGCACCGACACGGCCGCGAACGCCGGCTGCCATCCGACGCGCTGCCCGGCCAGGGTCCCGGCCGGCACGCCCAGGGACAGGGCCAGCGGGATGCCGGTCATCGCGACCGAGATGGCACGCCCCTCCAGCCCGGCCGGGGCGATACGCCGCGCGTACCCCGCGAGGATCGCCCACGCGAGCCCGGCGGCGACACCGGCGAGGAACCGGGCGGCGAGGAGCACGGCGTATCCCGGCGCGGCGGCGGTGAGGGTGTTGGCGACCAGGAAGACCGTCATGGCGCCGAGCAGCAGGGGCTTGCGCGGCACGGAGGCGGTGGCCGACGCCAGCGGGATGGCGGTCAGGGCGGTGCCCGCCGCGTAGACGGTCACGGCCTGGCCGGCCGCACCGGAGCTCACGGACAGCGTGGCGGACATCTCCGGCAGGACTCCCGCGGGCAGCGTCTCGGTCAGGCTGGTGACGAAGACGGCGGTCCCCAGCGCCAGCAGCGCCGGCCACGGCAGCGCGGTTCGCCGTGACCGGGATCGTGTGATGGTGGTCATGGCACGGATCCTCGAACCTTCACACAGGTGTGATGGTCAAGCGCGCTCCGGCGACTAGGTTGGCGGGATGAGGATCGGAGAGCTGTCGCGGCGGACCGGGGCGTCGCGCCGGCTGCTGCGCTACTACGAGGAGCAGGAGCTGATCGTCCCGGACCGGGGCGCGAACGGGTACCGGGAGTACGACGACCGGTACGTGGACCGGGTCCGGCAGATCCGCGGGCTGCTGGCGGCCGGGCTGCCGACCCGGATCATCAAGCAGATCCTGCCCTGCCTGGACAAGCCCCGGTCGATCCATTTCCCGGACGCGACGCCGGAGATGCTGGCGCTGCTGACGGAGGAGCGGGACAAGCTCGACGCGCGGATCGAGGTCCTCGTCCGCAACCGCGACGCGATGAGCGAGTACCTCGCCGAGGTGGAGCAGCACCGGGCCCCGGTCCCCGCGCCGCCGGTCGGCCGTCCCTCCTGAGGCCGTGCGCGTGGACCCCCGCGTCGATCGTGACCTCCAGGCCCGGGCCGGGACGTACAGTGGACCGCACAGTCCACTTCGCGGAGGCCGGTCCATGGGCAGGGAACTCACGGCCAAGGGCAGGGCCACCCGGCGCCGGATCGTCGAGGGGGCCGCGGCGGTGCTGCGGGAGAACGGCGTCGCCGCCGTCACCCTCGACGACGTCATGGCGCGCACCAGCACCAGCAAGAGCCAGCTCTTCCACTACTTCCCGGGCGGCAAGGACGAACTGCTGCTCGCGGTGGCGGAGTTCGAGGCGGAGCAGGTGCTGGCGGACCAGCAGCCGTACCTCGGCCGCCTGGGGTCCTGGGAGGACTGGGAGCGGTGGCGGGACGTCGTGGTCGCCCGCTACGAGTCGCAGGGCGACACCTGTCCGCTCGGGTCGCTGTTCCTCCAGGTCGGACGGTCGACGCCGGGGGCCCGGGCGATCGTGGTCGAGCTGATGCGCCAGTGGCAGGAGAGCCTGGCGGCCGGCATCCGGGCGGTCCGGGCGAGCAGCGGTTCCGCGGCCGACGTGGACGTCGACGCGCGGGCCGCCGCGCTGCTCGCCGCGATCCAGGGCGGGGTGTCCATTCTGCTGTCGACCGGGCGCTCGGCCCATCTGCGGGCCGCGCTCGACCAGGGGATCGCGGACCTGCGCCGCGACCTGGCGCCGGCCGGCGCGGCTACGCGGCGATGACCGCGGCGGTCGTCCGGCCGCCGTCCACGTCGAGCACGACGCCGTGCACGAACGACGACTCGTCGGCGGCCAGGTACACCACGGCGCTCGCGATCTCCTCCGGCGTGCCCATCCGGCCCGCCGGGGTCCCCTTCATCATCGTCGCGGCGGCGCCGGACCGATCGGCGTCCGGCGCCAGCACCACGCCCGGCGAGACGGCGTTCACGCGCACGCCGCGCGGTCCGAACTCCGCCGCCCAGGCCCGGGTCAGGGTCTCCATGGCGCCCTTGGTGGAGCTGTACAGCGCGCCGACCGGGATGCCCAGCCGGGAGATCCACGAGCCCAGGTTGACGATGGCCCCGCCGCCGGCCTCCGCCATCGCGGGGGCGACGGCCGCGGTCAGGAAGAACGGGGCCTTGACGTTGACCGCGTACAGCCGGTCGAAGGTCTCCTCGTCGGTGGGGAGGGTCGTACCGGCGGGGTAGATGCCCGCGTTGTTGACGAGGACGTCGATACGGCCGCCCAGGACGCGGGTCGCCTGCTCGGCCAGCGCCCGGGAGGCGGCCGCGGTGCCGTCGAGGTCGGCCGGTACGAATTCGGCGCGGCCGCCGCGGGCGCGGATGCCCTCCACCACCTCCGCGCCGCGCGCCGCGCTGCGTCCCGAGACGACGACGTGCGCCCCCTCGGCGGCGAACGCCTCCGCGATCGCCCGCCCGATGTTGCTGGTCGCGCCCGTCACGAGCGCGCTCCTGCCGTCCAGTCGCATGGCCATGGCCGGCCCTCCGTGTCACTAGGTTTCCCGTCAGGTGCGGACCACTGTGCGCCGAGGAAAATGGACTGGCAAGTCCAGAATTCTGGTGTCACCTGCGCCAGAACAGGTGGTGCGTCACACCGCTCGGGCTGGGCACGACCTCCAGGTGGTAGCGGTCGAGCAGTTCGTCGGGCGAGTCCCACAGGCGCAGCCCGGCCCCGAGCCTCACCGGTGAGACGGCCACGTGCAGGGTGTCGACGAGGCCGGCGTCGAGGAACTCCCGGACGGTGGTCACACCGCCGCCGAGCCGGACGTCCTTGCCCCGCGCGGCCTCCCGCGCCCGTGCGAGGACGGTGGCGGGGTCGCCGTCCACGAAATGGAACGTGGTGTCGGAGAGCGTGAACGACGGCCGCTCGTGGTGGGTCAGCACGAACACCGGCGTGTGGAACGGCGGCTCGTCGCCCCACCAGCCGCGCCACTCGTGGTCCTGCCACGGGCCGCGCTGGGGGCCGAACTTGTTGCGGCCCATGATCTCGGCGCCGATGTTGTGGCCGAAGTCCCGGGTGAAGTAGTCGTCGATGCCCCGGCTTCCCCCGGGCTCGCTGCGGTTGGGCCAGCTGGCCGTGGCCCCGGCCCAGGCGAAGAGCTTCCCCGGATCGATCGCGTGGCCGAACGGCCGCTCCAGACTCTGGTCCTCACCGGCGGCGACACCGTCGCCCGAGACGGTGAAGTTCTGCACCCGCAGCAGCTGACCCGTGTCTTTTCCCATCGTTCCCTGCCTCCTCCACGTGTGGCGACGCCCCCTGTCATCAGGATGTCGAACGGCCCGCGCCCGGATCGACATCGACGCCCGGGTTCTTCCGGGGCGTCGGACGGGCGTTCCGCGCCAGGTCGCCCCGATGACCGATTCCCCGCCGCCGGGCGGTGTGGTCCCCGACGCGGACGACCTCGCCGCCCGCTGGGCCGACGCCTGGCGGCCGGAGCGGGCCGCCGAGCGGCTGGCCGGGGCCGGGACGCCTTGGTGCGTCGTGGCGGGGCGGGCGCTGGACCTGTTCCGCGGGGCGCGGTCGCGGCCCCACGGCGATCTGGAGATCGCGGTGCCCGCGGCCGGGTTCGAGGAGATCCGCGACCGCTTTCCCGAGTGCGCGTTCGACGCGGTGGGTGCGGGCCGGATCCGGGCGGACCAGGCGCCGGGGCCGAGGGCGAGCCGGGGGCCGTCCCGAAGCAGGCGGAGCCCTCTTCGCGGTGCCCGGACCTCCGCCGGTCGGGTTCGGTCACGGTGCGCTCGGCCATACCAGCAGCATGTACGCGCCGAGGTACGCCGAGCCCAGCACGGCCGTCGTCAGGGCCAGCGCGCGCGTCCTTCGTGAGGCGCGGGCGAGGTACCCCGCGACCGGCAGGAGGAGGGGGAAGCCGGGGAGGAGGAAGCGGGCGCGGGGGAAGTAGACGCCTCCGCTGGCCAGCACGATCACCAGCAGGACCGCGCTGAACACCAGGAGCGGGGCCGGCTGCCGGTCCGCGACCGCGAGCCCCAGCAGCACGACCGAGGCCAGCATCGTCAGGCTCACCACGACCAGGAACAGCTCCGGACGCGAGACCTGGCCGAAGAGCTGCCGCAGCCGGCGCACGGTCTCGGCGCCGCCGTCCAGTTCGTTGTGCCACATCCGCTGCACGGCGAAGTACCCGTCCCAGCGGCCGAGTCTCAGACCCACCCAGCCGACGTACGCGCACCAGCCGAGGGGTGCCACGAGCGCCGCCGCCAGGACACGGGGCGAGAAGCGGGCGCGCAGCGCGAGGAGCGCGCTCAGGGTGACCGCCGCGGCCACCGCGACGCCCGTCGGCCGGGTCAGTCCGGCGAGGACCGCGCCGGTCGCCGCGCACAGCCAGCGTTCGTCGAGCACCGCGTACAGCGTCCACGCGGCGAAGGCCGTGAAGAGCGACTCGGTGTAGCCCATCCACTGGACGAGTCCGACCGGGTACGCGGCCCACAGCAGGGTGAGCAGCACCCCGGTGCGCCGTCCGGCGAGGCGGTCGCCGACCGCGAACACGCCCCAGGCCGCGACGAGCGACGCGAGCAGCGCGACGCCGAGTCCGGTACTGGCCCGGGTGCCGGGGGTCACGACGGCGACGGCCTTCACCAGCAGCGGGTACAGCGGGAAGAAGGCGAGGTTGTTGTGGTCGAAGGCGCTGCCCAGCTCGTGCGCGTACCCGTGGTCGGCGATCCCGAGGTACCAGCGCGAGTCCCACTGCGTCGCCAGCATCGGCCGGACGCCGTGGTGGCGCCGGTGCGCCCACCCGGTGAGGACGGCGAGACCGGTGAGCCGTACGGCGAGGTAGCCGGCCAGTGCCGGGGCCGCCCGGCGCAGGGCGGGGCGGGGGACGGTCGCCGTGCGGTGGGGGTGGGGTCGTCGGGTGCCCGGGATGTGCCCGTGGGGGGCGGTTTCGGGGGCGGTCGGGGACACGGCGGCGGCTCCAGTACGACGGCTGCGGCGGGCGGTACCGGTTCACCGTTCCCCGGGAGCCGGGGCGGGGTGCGGTGGGCGGGGCGGTCGCCGTCGCTAAATCACCCGTAGGGGTGGCCCCGGACGGGGGCCACCCCTACGGGTGCGCGGTGGTGGGGGCGCCGTGGTGTCAGATGCCCGCCCGTGCCGAGAGGTCCCGCTTGAGGGCGGCCAGGGTCCGGGCGGCGGTCGCGTGGGCCGTGGGGAGGCCGGCGTGGGACGACACCGGGACGACCACCTCCAGGTAGCACTTCAGTTTGGGCTCGGTGCCGCTGGGACGGACGATGACCCGGGCGCCGTCGAGGGTGTAGCGCAGCCCGTCGGTGGGGGGCAGCGTGTCGGTGCCCCGCGTGAGGTCCTCGGCGCCGGTGACGGCGAGGCCCGCGAGTTCCGTCGGGGGGTGCTCGCGCAGGCGCCGCATCGCGTCGGCGATGACGGAGAGGTCCTGGACCCGGACCGAGAGCTGGTCGGTGGCGTGCAGGCCGTGTTCGACGGCCAGGTCGTCGAGGAGGTCGAGGAGGGTGCGGCCCTCCTCCTTGAGGACCGAGGCCAGTTCGGTGATCAGGAGGGCCGCGGTGATGCCGTCCTTGTCCCGGACGCCCTCCGGGTCGACGCAGTAGCCGAGGGCCTCCTCGTAGCCGTAGCGCAGGCCGTCGACGCGGGCGATCCACTTGAAGCCGGTGAGGGTCTCCTCGTACGGCAGCCCGGCCTTCCGGGCGATCCGGCCGAGGAGGGAGGAGGAGACGATCGACTCGGCGAACACACCGGTCGCGCCGCGGCGGACCAGGTGGGCGGCGAGCAGCGAGCCGACCTCGTCGCCGCGGAGCATGCGCCACCGGCCGTCCTGCCGGACGGCGGCGGCGCAGCGGTCGGCGTCCGGGTCGTTGGCGATCACCAGGTCCGGGTCGGTGGCGCGGGCCTTCGCGAAGGCCAGGTCCATCGCGCCGGGCTCCTCCGGGTTGGGGAAGGCGACGGTCGGGAAGTCCGGGTCCGGGTCGGCCTGTTCCCCGACGAGGACGGGGGCGGGGAACCCGGCGCGGGCGAAGGCGGCGAGGAGGGTGTCCTTGCCGACGCCGTGCAGGGCGGTGTAGACCGTGCGCGCCGTGCGGGGGGAGCCGGGGGCCAGGACGGCGTCCGTGCGGGCCAGGTAGGCCTCCAGGACGGTGTCGTCGAGGGTCTGCCAGCCGGTGTCGGGGCGGGGGACGTCGTGGAGACTGGCGATCGCGTCGATCTCCGCGGCGATCTCGGCGTCGGCGGGCGGCACGATCTGGGAGCCGTCGCCGAGGTACACCTTGTACCCGTTGTCGCGGGGCGGGTTGTGGCTGGCGGTGACCTCCACCCCGGCGACCGCGCCCAGGTGCCGTACGGCGAACGCCAGGACCGGGGTGGGCAGGGGGCGGGGGAGCACGACGGCGCGGAGGCCGGCGCCGGTCATGACCGCGGCGGTGTCGTGGGCGAAGTCGGCGGACTTGTGGCGGGCGTCGTAGCCGACGACGACGGTGCCGGTGCCCTGGCCCCGCTTCCCGAGGTACGCGGCGAGGCCCGCGGCGGCGCGGATCACGACGGAGCGGTTCATGCGCATCGGGCCGGCGCCCAGCTCGCCGCGCAGGCCCGCGGTGCCGAACTGGAGGGTGCCGCTGAAGCGCTCCCGCAGTTCGTCGACGTCACCGGCCTCGATGAGCTTGGCCAGCTCGTCGCGGGTGTCCGGGTCCGGGTCCTCGGCGAGCCAGGTCCTGGCCCGGGCGGTGAGATCGTCTTGCACGGTCGGTCTCCAGGTGTCGTGTGGTTCGCGTGGACGCGGACGCCCGCGGCGCCTGCGGAACGCCCCGAGGGGGCGCGGGGAACTGCGCGGTCGGCCGCGACGGTCGCGCAGACGCCCTGCGACCGCGCGCGGCACCCCCTGCCGGGTCCCTCAGAGCCTGCCGAGCACCTGCGCCAGCAGGGAACCCATCCGCGCGGCGCTGTCGCGGCCCGCCTGGAGGACCTCCTCGTGGTTGAGGGGCTCGCCCGTCATGCCGGCGGCGAGGTTGGTCACCAGGGAGATGCCCAGGACCTCGGCGCCCGCCTCGCGCGCGGCGATCGCCTCCAGGACCGTCGACATGCCCACCAGGTCCGCGCCGATGACGCGGGCCATGCGGATCTCGGCCGGGGTCTCGTAGTGCGGGCCGGGGAACTGGGCGTAGACGCCCTCTTCGAGGCTGGGGTCGACCTCCTTGCACAGGGCGCGCAGGCGGGGGGAGTAGAGGTCGGTGAGGTCGACGAAGTTGGCGCCGACGATGGGGGACGTCGCCGTCAGGTTGATGTGGTCGCTGATCAGGACCGGCTGGCCGGGGCGCATGCCCTCGCGCAGGCCGCCGCAGCCGTTGGTGAGGATGATCGTCTTGCAGCCGGCGGCCACGGCGGTGCGCACGCCGTGGGCGACGGAGGCGACGCCCCGGCCCTCGTAGAAGTGCGTGCGGCCCAGGAAGACCAGTGCGCGCTTGTCACCGATGGAGTACGAGCGGATCGTGCCGCCGTGCCCCTCGACGGCCGGCGGCGGGAAGCCGGGCAGCTCGGTGACCTGGAACTCGGCGTCGGGAGCGCCCAGGGCGTCGACGGCGGGAGCCCAGCCGGAGCCCATCACGAGGGCGACGTCGTGGGTCTCGGCGCCCGTGAGCCCGCGCAGGCGCTCGGCGGCCGCGCGGGCGGCGGCGTGGGGGTCGCCCTGGATGTCGTCCGGAAGAAGAGATGCGTTCACGCCGATGAGGGTAGCCGGTCTGGGCCTACGCGCGTAGATGACAGAGCTCACGGGAAGGCGATCGTTGTCTTGTCGTTTCCAACGAGAGGTGTGACCCCGGTGACTTTTGGGGTGGCTGCGGGTGGTCTGCGGGGTTCGGTTCAGCAGGGGCGCTTGCGCAGTTCCATCACGTAGTCGTGCGGGGCGCCCGCGGACTCCGCCGCGTCGGCGATCTCGCCGAGGTAGCGGGCCGAGGGGAGGCCGCCCTCGTAGCCGTCGAGGACGTAGAGCCAGGCGCTCTCCTCGCCCTCCAGGGTGTGCACCCGCACCCGGGCCCGGCGGTAGATGCCCAGGCCGACGCCCTCCCAGCGGTCCAGGGGCTCCTCGTCCATCGCGGCGATGTCGTAGAGGCCGACGAAGACCTGGGCGAGGGGGTCCTCGACGATCGTCGCCAGGGAGCCCTCCCAGCCCATCTGCTCGCCGCCGAAGGTCAGCCGCCATCCGTTCAGCCAGCCGGTGGCGCGCAGCGGTGAGTGCGGGGCGCGGCGGGACATCAGCCGCGCGTCGAGATTGCCGGCGTACGCGGCGTAGAGCGACGACATGGGGAGAGGGTACGGCAGCCGTCACGTGTGTCACTCCCGTCCCGGGGAGGGACCCGGGCAATAGCACCTTGAAGCGTGCGGGACAATGGAGTACGTGACTCGGATCGTGATCATCGGTGGCGGACCCGGCGGCTATGAAGCGGCGCTGGTGGGCGCCCAGCTCGGCGCGGAGGTGACCGTCGTCGACTGCGACGGTCTGGGCGGAGCGTCGGTGCTGACCGACTGCGTGCCGTCGAAGACCCTTATCGCTACGGCCGAGGTCATGACGACCTTCGACTCGTCGTACGAGGAACTGGGGATCATCGTCGCCGACGACACCCCGCCGCTGGAGCAGGCGGCCCGGGTGGTCGGGGTCGACCTGGGGAAGGTCAACCGGCGGGTGAAGCGGCTGGCGCTGGCCCAGTCGCACGACATCACGGCCTCGGTGACGCGTGCGGGCGCGCGGGTCATGCGGGGGCGGGGGCGGCTGGAGGGCATGCAGGCCCTGGACGGGTCGCGCAAGGTCGTCGTCACCACCGCGGACGGGAGCGAGGAGACCCTCGTCGCCGACGCGGTGCTGATCGCCACCGGCGGGCACCCGCGGGAGGTCCCGGACGCGCTGCCCGACGGCGAGCGCATCCTGAACTGGACCCAGGTGTACGACCTGACCGAGCTGCCCGAAGAGCTGATCGTGGTCGGGTCGGGTGTGACCGGTGCCGAGTTCGCCGGCGCGTACCAGGCCCTGGGGTCCAAGGTGACGCTGGTGTCGTCGCGGGACCGGGTGCTGCCGGGCGAGGACCCGGACGCCGCCGCCGTCCTGGAGGACGTCTTCCGGCGCCGCGGCATGAACGTCATGGCGCGCTCGCGGGCGGCCGCCGCCAAGCGGGTGGGGGACCGGGTCGAGGTCACCCTCGCGGACGGCCGGGTCATCAGCGGGTCGCACTGCCTGATGGCCGTGGGCGCCATTCCGAACAGCGCGGGGCTCGGGCTGGAGGAGGCGGGCGTCAGGCTGCGCGACTCCGGGCACATCTGGACCGACAGGGTGAGCCGGACGAGCGCGCCGGGCGTCTACGCCGCCGGTGACGTGACCGGTGTCTTCGCCCTCGCCTCGGTGGCCGCCATGCAGGGGCGCATCGCCATGTACCACTTCCTGGGCGACGCGGTGGCCCCGCTGAACCTGAAGACCGTCTCGGCGAACGTCTTCACCGACCCGGAGATCGCGACGGTGGGCTGCACGCAGGCCGACCTGGACGCCGGGAAGATCGACGCGCGGGTGGTGAAGCTGCCGCTGCTGCGCAACCCGCGCGCCAAGATGCAGGGCATCCGGGACGGCTTCGTGAAGCTGTTCTGCCGGCCGGGCACGGGGATCGTGGTGGGCGGTGTGGTGGTCTCGCCGCGCGCCTCGGAGCTGATCCACCCGATCTCGATCGCCGTTGACAACAATCTGACGGTCGAACAGATCGCGAACGCGTTCACCGTCTATCCGTCCCTTTCGGGGTCGATCGCGGAGGTCGCGCGGCAGCTGCACACCCGGAAGGCCGGCAGCGAACTCTGACGGCCGGATCCGACTCCCCGCTGGTCACGGGGAGTTGTCGAGCATGCGTACGGCATAGGCGGGGTGGGTAGGTCCTATACCACTTCCACCCCTGCCGTGCGAACAACTTCCGCTATTCCTCGCAAACTGCTGAAAGCAGACGGTCGTTGGGGTTACTGTCAGTTTCGTGTTCGCTGCAGAACGTCGCCAATTGATCCTCGAAATGGTGCGAGCGAACGGGGCCGTGTCGCTCCGTGAGCTCGCCCGCGTCGTCCAGACCTCCGAAGTGACCGTACGGCGGGACGTGCGCGCACTGGAGGCAGAAGGACTCCTCGACCGCCGGCATGGCGGTGCGGTATTGCCGGGCGGTTTCACGCGGGAGTCCGGCTTTCCGCAGAAGTCTCATCTCGCGACCGCCGAGAAGACGGCCATCGCCGATCTCGCCGCGGGGCTCGTCGAAGAGGGCGAGGCCATCGTGGTGGGGGCGGGTACCACCACCCAGGAACTCGCCCGCCGTCTGGCGAGAGTCCCGGGTCTCACGGTCGTCACCAACTCACTGTTGGTCGCGCAGGCGTTGGCCCATGCCAACCGGGTCGAGGTCGTGATGACCGGCGGCACCCTGCGCGGTTCCAACTACGCGTTGGTCGGCTCCGGTGCCGAGCAGTCCCTCCAGGGGCTGCGCGTCTCGAAGGCCTTCCTGTCGGGCAGTGGCCTGACGGCCGAGCGGGGGCTGTCCACGTCCAACATGCTGTCGGCGTCCGTCGACCGGGCGCTGGTGCAGGCCGCCTCGGAGGTCGTGGTCCTCGCCGACCACACCAAGCTCGGCACCGACACGATGTTCCAGACCGTGCCGACCGACCTCATCACCCGACTGGTCACGGACGAGCCGCCGGCCCATGACGACCGTGCGGCCACCGAGCTCCAGGCCCTGGCCGATCAGGGGGTGCAGATCGCCGTGGCCGGGGCGGCGGGAAGCCCGGGGGGTGATCAGGTCCCGGCGCGGCAACAACAGCACCAACAGCGTCGGGACGTCTCTCTGCCGGGGCCCCGCAGGAGCCAGGTGCCGGGCAACGGACTGCGCCCGGCGTCGGTGCTGGGCGAGCCGCCGGCGGGGGCCGAACAGCGGGGGCGGGTCGCCGACATGCGGCGGCGCTAGCCGCGCGCGGTCGGGTGCCGCGCCCCTCAGGTAATCCCACGCAACGTCAGTTCCAGCAGTCTGTCTGCCAGCCCCGGATCCTCGGGCGACTCCTCACTTGCCAGGGCGATGGCATGTGTGAGTCGGAGCAGATCACCGATGCGTACGTCGGTACGCACCGCACCCGCCTCCTGGGCGCGCGTCAGCAGCGCCGCGCCCGCCTCCCTCATCGGGGTGCCGCAGCGGGACAGGGCCGACTCCGACGACGCCGACATCAGCGCCTTCGACAGGCCCCGGTACTCCGCCGCGTGCGTGACCACCTTGTGGAGCCAGGTCAGCAGGGCCCGACAGGGCTCCGGAGCGGTCAGCAACCCCCTTGCCAGGGTCAGGAGTTCGTTCACCGCGTCCTCGAAGACCGCGCTCATCAGCGCGTGCCGGTTCGGGAAGTGGCGGTAGAGGGTACCGATGCCCACACCCGCCCGCCGGGCCACGTCCTCGAGCGAGGCGTCCGTCCCGTGCTCGGCGAACAGGGCACGTGCCTCCACGAGCAGCCGGTCGTGATTCCGGCGGGCATCGGCGCGCATGAAACGGTCCGGGAAGTCGGGCGCCCGGCGAACCGGTGCGGTGTTCGCCGGGCGGTGCGGGGCGGCGGGTGTCAGTCCTTGATCTCGCAGATCACGGCGCCGGAGGTGAGGGAGGCGCCGACCTCGGCGGACAGGCCCTTGACGGTGCCGGTCTTGTGCGCGTTGAGCGGCTGCTCCATCTTCATCGCTTCGAGCACGACGATCAGGTCGCCCTCCTTGACCTCCTGGCCCTCCTCGACGGCGACCTTGACGATGGTGCCCTGCATCGGGGAGGCGAGGGTGTCGCCGGAGGCGACGGGGCCGGACTTCTTGGCGGCGCGGCGCTTGGGCTTGGCGCCGGCGGCGAGGCCGGTGCGGGCCAGCGTCATGCCCAGGGACGCGGGCAGCGAGACCTCCAGGCGCTTGCCGCCGACCTCGACGACCACCGTCTCCCGGCCGCTGTCCTCGTCGGCCTCGGCGTCGGCCGGGGCGGCGAAGGGCTTGATCTCGTTGACGAACTCGGTCTCGATCCAGCGGGTGTGGACCGTGAAGGGGTCCTCGGAGCCGGTGAGCTCGGGGGCGAACGCCGGGTCGCGGACGACGACGCGGTGGAACGGGACGGCGGTGGCCATGCCCTCGACCTGGAACTCGTCCAGCGCGCGGGCGGCCCGCTGGAGCGCCTCGGCGCGGGTGCGGCCGGTGACGATCAGCTTGGCGAGCAGGGAGTCCCAGGCGGGGCCGATGACCGAGCCGGCCTCGACGCCCGCGTCCAGGCGGACGCCCGGGCCGGTGGGCGCGTCGAACCGGGTGACCGTGCCGGGGGCGGGCAGGAAGTTGCGGCCCGGGTCCTCGCCGTTGATGCGGAACTCGAAGGAGTGACCGCGCAGCTCGGGGTCGTCGTAGCCGAGCGCCTCGCCGTCCGCGATGCGGAACATCTCGCGGACCAGGTCGATGCCGGCGACCTCCTCGGTCACCGGGTGCTCGACCTGGAGGCGGGTGTTGACCTCCAGGAAGGAGATCGTGCCGTCCTGGCCGACCAGGAACTCGCAGGTGCCGGCGCCGACGTAGCCGGCCTCCTTGAGGATGGCCTTGGACGCGCGGTACAGCTCGGCGACCTGGGCCTCGGAGAGGAACGGCGCGGGGGCCTCCTCGACGAGCTTCTGGTGGCGGCGCTGGAGCGAGCAGTCACGGGTGGAGACGACGACCACGTTGCCGTGGGAGTCCGCCAGGCACTGGGTCTCCACGTGCCGGGGGCGGTCCAGATAGCGCTCCACGAAGCACTCCCCGCGGCCGAAGGCGGCGACCGCCTCGCGGACGGCGGAGTCGTAGAGCTCGGGGACCTCTTCGAGGGTGCGGGCGACCTTCAGGCCGCGTCCGCCGCCGCCGAAGGCGGCCTTGATGGCGATGGGCAGGCCGTGTTCCTCGGCGAAGGCGACGACCTCGTCGGCGCCGGAGACCGGGTCGGGCGTGCCGGCGACCAGCGGGGCACCGGCCCGCTGGGCGATGTGACGGGCCGCCACCTTGTCGCCGAGGTCGCGGATGGCCTGCGGCGGCGGGCCGATCCAGGTCAGACCCGCGTCCAGCACGGCCTGCGCGAACTCGGCGTTCTCCGAGAGGAAGCCGTAGCCCGGGTGGATGGCGTCCGCGCCGGCCTCACGGGCCGCGTTCAGGACCTTGTCGATGTCCAGGTAACTGGTGGCCGGGGTGTCACCGCCCAGGGCGAACGCCTCATCCGCGGCGCGGACATGCAGAGCGTCCCGGTCGGGGTCCGCGTAGACGGCCACGCTCGCGATCCCTGCGTCCCGGCAGGCCCGGGCCACACGGACAGCGATTTCGCCACGGTTGGCGATGAGCACCTTGCGCACGATTGAGGCTCCCTCCTTGAAACAAGCCGAGTTTAGGGACTGCCGACGAGGCACTTCGACCCGTCCCCAATGGTGAGCTTGCCCACACGGAGCGTGATACGAGGCTCGCCCGACCCGCGAAAGCCCTTGTCGTACCTCGGTACGCAGGACTCCTTCGGAAAACCCTAGCCCCGTCATGTGGTCAAGGTCTCTGTGAGAGCGTGCCGCGCCCCACTCCGTTTCTTTGTCGAGTCCCTACGAATGGCCCAACGTTTCTTTGCTGCCGACCGGCCCCTTGTCCCGCGGTTTACCCGTTAGTAGCGTTCGCGATGTCTTGAACGAACTTCAGGTGACAGCGGTCTTCCGGCCGTGAACGAGAGTGGGTGGGGACCGGTGGTGCGCAGACCGGTGGCGTGGCTCGTGGCGGTCGTACTCTTCGCCGAGGCGCTCGGGATCGCGGCACTGAACTGGTTCATGGGGGTGGTCGTCGACCGGCAGGACATGTCCCTGGCCGGCCTGGACCCTGACGGGATGTCGCTGTCCGCGAAGATCGGGGCCGTCGTCTTCGGCCTCTACTTCGCGCTCTGCGCCCTGGTGGCCCTGCTGGTGGCCGTGCGCAACCGTCCGCCCGCCGGTCTCGGGCGCGTCCTGCTGATCAGCGCCGCGGTCGTGCACGCCCTGCTGGGCGCCGTGGCGTGGGGCCTGATCGGCTGGACCGCGTTCCTCTGCATGGTGGTCGTCCTCGCGCTCGTCGTCCTGCTGCTGATGACGTACGACCGGGTGGACGGCCCGGGCGTGGCCGGCGACACCGACGGCGGTACCGACGGCGGTACGGACGGGGCGGAAGGGCCGGACGAGGCCGGCGGGGCCCACGGGCCGGAAGGGCCGGAGGGGACGGACGAGGCCGGTTCCGGTCCGCGGGACGGCGTCGGGCCGGTCACTCCGCCGGCGCCCACAGCTCCGTGATGCCGACGCCCAGCTCCGCGAGCAGGCGGCGGACCAGGGGCATGCTGATGCCGATCACGTTGCCGTGGTCGCCGTCGATGCCGTCGATGAACGGCGCGCTGCGGCCGTCCAGGGTGAACGCGCCCGCGACGTAGAGGGGTTCGCCCGAGGCGACGTACGCGGCGATCTCCTCGTCGGTGGGCTCGCCGAAGCGGACGACGGTGGAGGCGGTCGCCGACACGTACCGCTTGCTCGCCGTGTCCCAGACGCAGTGCCCGGTCTGCAGGGTGCCGGCACGGCCCCGCATCGACTTCCAGCGGGCGGTGGCCTCCTCGGCGTCGGCGGGCTTGCCGAGGGCCTCGCCGTCGAGGTCCAGCACGGAGTCGCAGCCGATGACGAGGGCGCCCTGCACCTCCGGGCGGGCGGCGACCACGGACGCCTTGGCCTCGGCGAGGGCGAGGGCGAGGTCGGCCGGGGTGGGGGCGGTGACGGCGTCCTCGTCTACGCCGCTGACGATCACCTCGGGGGCGAGGCCCGCCTGACGCAGGAGGTTCAGCCGGGCGGGGGACTGGGAGGCGAGGACGAGTCTGCGCATGGCGCCAGGGTAGTGGCTGCGGGCTATCGGACGCCCAGCACGAGCATCAGCACCAGCATGACCACGGCCAGGAACACACCGAGCCGCCGGAGGGTGTTCTGCATGTCCCGCAGTTCCTTCGGCGGCTCGTCCTCGGGGTCCGACCACAGCATGGCACCAGCGTGCGGCCCGGCCGGGGTGCGGCGCCTGAGTAGGCGTACTCAGATCGGCGCCCGGGGTTCCTCCCGCTCAGCCCGGCCAGTAGGTGCGGGTCCATGCGCTCCGGCCCGGCCGGGGGACCCGCTGCCGGGCGATGCGGGCCGGGTCGGACCATGCGTCCTTCGTCCCCGGGGCCTGGTCCGGGACGGCCGCCGCCATGGCCGCCGCCCTCGCCCTGACCACCGCCAGCGCGGCGGCCAGCTCCTCCGGGGTCGGGTTGCCCCGTACGACCTTGATCGTCACAGCGGCTCCTTAGAGGGGGATGTTGCCGTGCTTCTTCGGGGGCAGGGACTCGCGCTTGGTGCGCAGCTGGCGCAGGCCCCGTACGACGTGGCGGCGGGTGTCGGACGGCATGATCACCGCGTCGACGTAGCCCCGCTCGGCGGCCGTGTAGGGGTTGAGGAGGGTGTCCTCGTACTCCTGGATCAGCCGGGCCCGGACCGCCTCGGCGCTCTCGGCGTTCTCGCCGTTCGCCGCGGCCTCGGCGAGCGTGCGCCGGTGCAGGATGTTGACCGCGCCCTGGGCGCCCATGACGGCGATCTGGGCGGTCGGCCAGGCGAGGTTGAGGTCGGCGCCCAGGTGCTTGGAGCCCATGACGTCGTAGGCGCCGCCGAAGGCCTTGCGGGTGATGACGGTGATCAGCGGGACGGTGGCCTCGGCGTAGGCGTAGATCAGCTTGGCGCCGCGGCGGATGATGCCGTCGTGCTCCTGGTCGACGCCGGGCAGGAAGCCGGGGACGTCGACGAAGGTGAGGACCGGGACGTTGAAGGCGTCGCAGGTGCGGACGAAGCGGGCCGCCTTCTCGCTGGCCTTGATGTCCAGACAGCCGGCGAACTGCATCGGCTGGTTGGCCACGATGCCGACCGGGTGGCCCTCGACGCGGCCGAAGCCGGTGACGATGTTCGGCGCGAACAGGGACTGCGTCTCGAAGAACTCGCTGTCGTCCAGGACGTGTTCGATCACCGTGTGGATGTCGTACGGCTGGTTGGCGCTGTCCGGGACCAGGGTGTCCAGCTCCAGGTCCTCGCCGGTCACGGCGAGGTCGGCCTCCTCCGGGAAGACCGGGGGCTCGGAGAGGTTGTTGGACGGCAGGTAGGACAGCAGCTGCTTGACGTACTCGACGGCGTCCTTCTCGTCGCCGGCCATGTGATGGGCCACGCCGGAGACCGAGTTGTGGGTGCGGGCGCCGCCCAGCTCCTCGAAGCCGACGTCCTCGCCGGTGACCGTCTTGATGACGTCCGGGCCGGTGATGAACATGTGGGACGTCTGGTCGACCATGACCGTGAAGTCCGTGATGGCCGGGGAGTAGACCGCGCCGCCGGCGCACGGCCCGACGACGAGCGAGATCTGCGGGATCACACCGGAGGCGTGGGTGTTGCGGCGGAAGATCTCGCCGTAGGCGCCCAGCGAGGCCACGCCCTCCTGGATGCGCGCGCCGCCGGAGTCGTTGATGCCGATGACCGGACAGCCGGTCTTCAGCGCGAAGTCCATCACCTTGACGATCTTCTGGCCGTAGACCTCGCCGAGGGCGCCGCCGAAGACCGTGAAGTCCTGGGAGAAGACCGCGACCGGACGGCCGTCGACGGTTCCGTAGCCGCTGACCACGCCGTCGCCGTAGGGCCGGTTCTTCTCCAGCCCGAAGTTGGTGGAGCGGTGCTGCGCGAACTCGTCCAGTTCGACGAAGGAGTCCTCGTCGAGCAGCAGCTCGATCCGCTCACGGGCCGTCAGCTTGCCCTTGGCGTGCTGCTTCTCGACGGCGCGCTCCGAACCGGCGTGTGTCGCTTCGTGGACACGGCGCTGGAGATCCGCGAGCTTCCCCGCGGTCGTGTGAATGTCGATCTCTTCCGGCTCGGACATCGGGATGCGGCTCCCTGCCTGCTCAAAAGGGGGGACGGTTACTCATCCGTAGAGTAGTGGGGCGCCTACCAAACGGCAGTGCGGCGTACAACACACCTAGGGTGGCTTGCATGACGCCCCGGGATGCAGCAGACGGCAACAACAATCCTTGGTCCGACCTGGACCGCCCACCACTCAAGGAGACGGGGCTGCGCAGGGCCCTGGTACGGGACGGGGGGCACGGGGGTCTCTACCGCGACGTCGTGGTCGTGGCGCGCACCGGATCGACCAACTCCGACCTCGTGGCCCGGGCCCTCGCGGGGGACGCCGACGAGGGCGTCGTACTGGTCGCCGAGGAGCAGACGGCGGGGCGGGGACGGCTGGACCGCCAGTGGACGGCGCCCGCGCGCTCGGGGCTGTTCTTCTCGGTGCTGCTGAAGCCGGCCGAGGTGCCGGTGGCCCGCTGGGGGTGGCTGCCGCTGCTCACGGGGGTGGCGGTGGCGACGGGGCTGGCGCGGGCGGCGGGCGTCGACACGGCGCTCAAGTGGCCCAACGACCTCCTGGTCACCGTGGACGGCGAGGAGCGCAAGGCCGGCGGCATCCTCGCGGAGCGGGCCGGTACGGACGCCGTGGTGGTCGGCGTCGGTATCAACGTCACGCTCCGCGCCGCGGAGCTGCCGGTGCCCCTGGCGGGGTCGCTGGCGCTGGCCGGGGCGGTGAGCACGGACCGGGAGACCCTGCTGCGGGCCGTGCTGCGGTCCCTGGAGGACTGGTACGGCCGGTGGCGCGCGGCGGGCGGCGATCCGGGCGCGAGCGGGCTCCAGGAGGCGTACGCGGCGGGCTGCGCCACGCTGGGGCGGTCGGTGCGGGCGGAGCTGCCGGGGGACCGGTCGCTGGCCGGGGAGGCGGTGGCCGTCGACGGTGACGGGCGCCTGGTGATCGCGACGAAGGAGGGTGTGCAGGAGCCGGTGGGAGCGGGCGACATCGTCCACCTGCGACCGGCGTGAGGGGCTTTCGCCTCCTCCCGCCCCCTGATTCCGGCCCACCTCACGAAGTGAGCTACCGCACAGCTGCCGTAGAGTTGAGGCCGGTCGGTATGTGACCGCGGCAGATCGGAAGGGCAGCAGGCGTGACCGTCGACGACACGGGCTCCGGCGAGGGCGCGGACGCCGCCGACTCCGGCGAGGACCCCCTCGCGCTGCGCCTCGAAGGCCTGATCCTCGGCGCCGAGCGCCGCTACACCCCATTCCAGGCGGCTCGCAGCGCCGGTGTCTCCATGGAGCTGGCGTCGAGGTTCTGGCGCGCCATGGGCTTCGCCGACATCGGGCAGGCCAAGGCGCTCACCGAGGCCGACGTGCTGGCCCTGCGCCGGCTCGCCGGTCTCGTCGAGGCGGGCCTGCTCAGCGAGGCGATGGCGGTGCAGGTCGCGCGGTCGACCGGGCAGACCACCGCCCGTCTGGCCGAGTGGCAGATCGACTCCTTCCTGGAGGGCCTGACCGAGCCCCCGGAGCCGGGCATGACCCGGACCGAGGTCACGTACCCCATCGTCGAACTGCTGCTCCCCGAACTGGAGGAGTTCCTCGTCTACGTCTGGCGCCGCCAGCTCGCCGCCTCGGCGGGCCGGGTCGTGCAGGCCGCCGACGACGCGGAGATGGTGGACCGGCGGCTGGCCGTCGGCTTCGCCGACCTCGTCGGGTTCACCCGGCTGACCCGCCGGATGGAGGAGGAGGAGCTCGGCGAGCTGGTGGAGGCGTTCGAGACCACCGCCGCCGACCTGGTCGCGGCCCGTGGCGGGCGGCTCGTCAAGACCCTCGGCGACGAGGTCCTGTACGCCGCCGACGACGCCGGTGTCGCCGCCGACATCGCGCTGCGTCTGGTCGAGACCATGGCGAACGACGAGACGATGCCGGAGCTGCGCGTGGGCATGGCCTTCGGCACCGTGACCACCCGGATGGGCGATGTCTTCGGTACGACGGTCAACCTCGCCTCCCGTCTGACCTCGATAGCTCCCCGTGACGCCGTGCTCGTCGACTCCGCCTTCGCCGAGGAGCTGATCCGCTCCGGCGAGGCCCCCGCCTCGGAGGCGGAGGCCGCGGAGGCCGCCGCCGCGGCGGAGAAGGAGGGCGAGGAGCCCCCCGTCTACCGCTTCGCCCTCCAGCCGATGTGGCAGCGCCCGGTACGCGGCCTGGGCGTCGTGGAACCCTGGCTCCTCACCCGCCGCGACACGGAGTCGTAGGGCCCCGCCCCGCACGCCGGCCGCCGCACCCCGCGACGCCCGGCACACACCCCACGCCGCGCCTTCCGCCACGGCTCGCGGGCGCCCCGGGGCGCCCGCGACGGCTCCCCGCGGCGCCCGGCACGCACCCTCGCCGCACGGCGCGCAAGGCCAGGTGGCTCCGCCGCATGACCCTCCGCACCGCACACCGAGGGCAAGCAGCGAACGCCGCTCCTTCTTCCACGGAGATTCATCAGAAGCGCCCTAGCCTCCGGCCGCCGACAGCGGGTCCACGCAGAGGCCGACGACGGGCAGGCAGACGCCAGGGCCGGGCTCGTGGGTGGCGGGGGCCGCGGGTGCGGTGGCCGGCGGGGGCGTGGTGGCGGCGGGTGCGACCGGGGCGGTGGTGGTCCGGCGGGTGCGGTCCGTCGGGATCGTGGTCGGGACGGGGACGGTGGTCCGGCCGGGCAGCGCGGTCGGCGAGGCGGACGGCGCCGGCGCGGCCGCGGGCGGTGCCGTGGTCCCGCCGCCCGTCGCGGTGGGGGCCGACGGTGTGGTCGTGGCGGGCGGGCCGGCGCTGGCGGGCGTGTGCGCCGGGAGGCCGGTCGCGTGCGCGGTCGGATCGAGCCGGGGCTCCGCCTCCGCCGTGCCGGGCGCGCCGGTCCCGCCCTCCGGGGTCATCCGGACGAGGCTCAGCACACCGGCGGCCAGCGCGAGCCCCCCGGTGGCGAGCAGCACCCTGCGGAGCCGGGGCTTGCGGTGCCGTCCCCGGCCGCCCAGCGACGGAATCCCGGCCCTTCCCGTCATGACGCGCCTCCCTCCCCGCCGCGCGCCCCCGGTGCGCCACGGCGAGCGCACGGTATGCGCTGCTGTGCGGCGTGCGCCCGGAGTCTCCCGGGTTGTCACTCGAACGAGTGTGGCCGGGGACGGCGGTGCCCCCCTTTCCCCTGCCCGGCCCTGCTGCGATGATCGGGGCGGCAGGGTTAACCATCGTTAACGCATGGGCACGTCGAGCGGAGGGTGACATGAGCGAGGAGCGGTACGGGGAGTTCGTGCTGGTACGCAGGCACGGTCACGTCGCGGAACTCGTACTGGACCGCCCCAAGGCCATGAACGCGGTGTCGGTGGCGATGGCCCGCTCGGTCATCGCCGCGTGCGCCGCGCTCGGCGCCGACCGGGACGCGCGCGTGGTGGTGCTGACCTCGTCGCACGAGCGGGCCTTCTGCGTCGGCGCCGACCTCAAGGAACGCAACTCGATGAGCGACGCGGAGCTGCTCGGCTCGCGGCCGCTGTCGCGCGGCACCTACACCGGTGTGCTGGAGCTGCCGATGCCGACGATCGCCGCCGTGCACGGGTTCGCGCTGGGCGGCGGCTTCGAACTGGCCCTGTCCTGCGATGTGATCGTCGCCGACGGGACGGCCGTGGTGGGGCTGCCGGAGGTGTCGGTGGGCGTGATCCCGGGCGGCGGGGGCACCCAGCTGCTGCCGCGCCGGGTGGGGTCGGCCCGGGCGGCGGAGCTGATCTTCTCGGCGCGCCGGGTGGAGGCGGTGGAGGCGCGCGAGCTGGGCCTGGTCGACGAGCTGGTGGAACCGGGCCGGGACCGGGAGGCCGCGCTGGCGCTCGCGGAGCGGATGGCGGCGAACTCGCCGGTCGGGCTGCGGGCGGCGAAGCGGGCGCTGCGGCTCGGGCACGGACTCGACCTGAGGACCGGCCTGGAGGTCGAGGACGCGGCGTGGCGCACGGTGGCCTTCTCCGGGGACCGGGCCGAGGGCGTCGCGGCCTTCAACGAGAAGCGGAGCCCGCGGTGGCCCGGGGAGTGAAGCGCGCCGCGGCCGGCCTCGCCGCCGCAACACCTGTTCGCCGCACCAACGTCCCGAATCGGTTGAATCATCCCTAACCTGGAGTAATGGGTGAGGACAACCGGCTGGCCGCCGTCGTGGCGCTGGCACAGGGCATGGCTGCGGCTCACACCTCACACGAGTGCTGGCAGGCCGCCGCGGCCGGTGCCTGCCGCGCGCTGGACGGCAGCTTCGCCGCGCTCTCCGTCTGGGAGCGCGAGCTCGGCCGGCTGCGGGTCCTCGTGAACGTCGGCGAGCGCGCCCCGGACGAGGAGGAGTTCCCGGACGCCGAGGCCTACCCGGTGCACCAGTTCCCGGAGATCACCGAGTTCCTGCACGAGCGCTGGGCCGGCGGCGGCGGCCCCAACGCCTGGGTGGAGACGGCCGAGGGGCCGGGCGCCGGGCGCCCCGGCTACTCGCACCGGCGGGTGGACGCCCTGCGCCGCCGGGGCCGCGGCTGCTGCCTGGTCGCCCCGGTGGTGCTGCACGGCAGGGCCTGGGGCGAGCTGTACGTGGCCCGCGCCGTGCACGCCCCCGTCTTCGGCCGCGCCGACGCCGACTTCGCCACCGTCCTCGCCTCGGTGGTCGCCGCCGGGATCGCCCAGACCGAGCGGCTGGAGGAGGCCCGGCGGCTCGCGTACACCGACGCGCTCACCGGGCTCGCCAACCGCCGTGCCGTCGACGTACGGCTCGACGAGGCGATCGAGCGGCATCGCGCCGACGGGGCCGTGGTGAGCCTCGTCGTCTGCGACCTCAACGGGCTGAAGAAGGTGAACGACACCCGGGGCCACGCCGTCGGCGACCGGCTCCTCGAACGCTTCGGCTCCGTGCTGTCGCTGTGCGGCGCGATGCTGCCGGGCGCGCTCGCCGCCCGGCTCGGCGGGGACGAGTTCTGTCTGCTGGCGGTCGGTCCGCCGGCCGACGAGGTGGTCGGCGCGGCCGGTGAACTCTGCCGCCGGGCGGCCGAGTTGGAGCTGGGGGAGGGGGTCGCGTGCGGGGTCGCCTCCACCGCCGACCCGATCGGTCCGGTGCGCTCGGCCCGGCGGCTGTTCCGGCTCGCCGACGCGGCCCAGTACCGGGCGAAGGCGCTGCGCGCGGACCGGCCCGTGGTGGCGGGGCGGGAGGGGCCCGACGACCCGGTCGTGCGGCTGGCCGACGCGCCCCCGCCGGAACGGGCCGAGCGGCGCAGCTTCCGCGGGCGCCGGGGCCTGTGACGCGGGGGGTGTGTGACGGAGAAGTAAGGGGCGGACCCGCACCCCAGTAGTGACAGCGGCTGCATTCAATGCGTACGCTCCTGAATATGGATATGCACACTGTGGTGGTGGGGACGTCCGGTGTCACCGCGTCCGACGTCCTCGCCGTGGCGCGCGGCGGCGCCCGCGTCGAACTGTCGGGAGAGGCGGTCACGGCGCTCGCGGCGGCCCGCGAGATCGTGGACGCCCTGGCGGCCAAGCCGGAGCCCGTCTACGGCGTCAGCACCGGCTTCGGCGCCCTCGCCTCCCGCCACATCAGCCAGGAGCTCCGGGCCCGGCTACAGCGCAACATCGTCCGCTCGCACGCGGCCGGCATGGGACCGCGGGTCGAGCGCGAGGTCGTACGGGCCCTGATGTTCCTGCGGCTGAAGACCGTCTGCTCCGGGCACACCGGTGTGCGTCCCGAGGTCGCCCGGACCATGGCCGACGTGCTGAACGCCGGCATCACCCCGGTCGTCCACGAGTACGGCTCGCTCGGCTGCTCCGGCGACCTGGCCCCGCTGTCGCACTGCGCCCTGACGCTCATGGGCGAGGGCGACGCCCAGGGACCGGACGGGGTGGTCCGGCCCGCCGGCGAACTGCTCGCCGAACACGGGATCACGCCCGTCGAACTGCGCGAGAAGGAGGGGCTGGCGCTCCTCAACGGCACCGACGGCATGCTCGGCATGCTGGTCATGGCCCTGGCCGACCTCGACACGCTCTACAAGTCGGCCGACGTCACCGCCGCGCTGAGCCTGGAGGCGCTGCTCGGCACGGACAAGGTCCTCGCGCCCGAACTGCACGCGATCCGGCCGCACCCCGGGCAGGGCGACAGCGCCGCCAACATGCTCGCCGTGCTCAAGGGCTCCCAGCTGACCGGGCATCACCAGGACGACGCGCCGCGCGTCCAGGACGCGTACTCGGTGCGGTGCGCCCCGCAGGTCGCCGGGGCGGGCCGGGACACCCTCGCGCACGCCCGGCTGGTCGCCGAGCGGGAGCTGGCCTCGGCCGTCGACAACCCCGTGGTGCTCCCCGACGGACGGGTGGAGTCCAACGGCAACTTCCACGGCGCGCCGGTCGCCTACGTCCTCGACTTCCTCGCCATCGCCGCCGCCGACCTCGGCTCCATCGCCGAGCGGCGGACCGACCGGCTGCTGGACAAGAACCGCAGCCACGGGCTGCCGCCGTTCCTCGCGGACGACGCCGGTGTCGACTCCGGGCTGATGATCGCCCAGTACACGCAGGCGGCGCTGGTGAGCGAGCTGAAGCGGCTCGCCGTTCCGGCGTCCGCCGACTCGATCCCCTCCTCGGCGATGCAGGAGGACCACGTGTCCATGGGCTGGTCGGCCGCGCGCAAGCTGCGGACGGCCGTGGGGAACCTGGCGCGGATCATCGCGGTGGAGCTGTACGCGGCCACCCGGGCGATCGAGCTGCGGGAGGGGCTGACACCGGCGCCGGCCTCGCTGGCCGTGATCGGCGCGGCGCGCTCCGCGGGGGTGCGGGGGGCCGGGCCGGACCGGTACCTGGCGCCGGACCTGGCCGCGGCGGAGGAGTTCGTGCGGAGCGGTGCCGTCGTCACCGCGGCGGAGACGGTGACCGGGCCGTTGCGGTAGCGCGCCGGGTGCGGGTGCGGGTGCGGGTGCGGTGCGGGTGGGTGGGCCGGGTGCGCGGTTTGAGGGGGGCTCAGCCCAGCTTCGCCGACTGGGCCTCGATCACCGCCGTCGGCACGGTGTACGTCTTGTCGGCCATCATCGCGCCGATGTTCATCGTGTAGTACGTCGCGAGGGTGTTGCCGTGGCGGACGACCTCGGCATGGAGGGGGGCCGTGTCGCCGTCCGTGGCGGTGACGGCGGTGAAGGCGACCGCCTCGTCGCCGGTGCCGGACGGCTCGGCCGCCGTCACCTTCGTGACCTTCTGCTCGTCGCCGGACGTGCCGCCCGTGAAGCCGGACGCGCAGGCCCCGACCGCCGTGGACAGGGCCCTCATGGCCCGCCGCGCGCCGTCCCCGTCGTACGACGACAGGTCGAGGGAGGTGACGTCCAGGTCCATCGAGTCCTTGAGCGCGGCCTGGAAACTGCCGTCGGCCAGGTCGTCGAGGGAGGTCGCGTCGTCGGTGGGGTCCTTCCTGGCCTCGGTCACCGTGCGGCCGATCTCCGCGGCGGCCTCGGCCGGCGCGAGGCCGGTGAGGACGTAGGCCAGCGGGCGGCACCTCTCGTCGCTGCTGCGGACGCGGCTCCTGGCGGGGGCGGCCTCGCCGATCGTGTTGACCTTGTAGCCGTCGACCTCGCCCTGCGTGAGGATCCGCTGCCGCAACTGGCCGGTGCTCAGCGCCTTCACCGAGGCGGCGGCCGAGGCGGGGGCCGCGTCCGGGGAACTCCCTTCGGAACAGCCCGTGATGAGAGCGAGGGACAGCGCGCCGCCGGTGGCGAGGGCGCGGACCCGCCCGCCCGTGGATCTCTTCATGGTCAGGACTCTGGGACCGGAGTCAAAGAAGGGTCAAGCGATTTAAAATTCCAGCCGCTCCCGGCGCACCGAATAGACCACGAAGCCCGCGCCGACCGCGAGGAAAAGGGTGCCGGCGACGACGTACGGCGTGGTGTCCGGGCTGCCGGTGTCGGCGAGCCGGGTGGCGTCCCCGGTCGCCTCGGAGGTGGCCCGGGACAGCGCCCTGGCCTGCTGCGTGACCTGTGTCGCCGTGCCCTGCGACGTGCCGGTTCTCGCCGGGGCGTCCTGCGACGCGTTGGCGGACGGGACGAACCACAGCGCGCACAGGAGCGTGCCTGCGGCGGTGGCGGTCAGCAACGGGCGGCGTGCGGATGACACGGAATATCGATCCCCTTGTGACGCTGGCGAATTGGCCGTGTGGAGCGATGTTAGTGAAAATCGCGGGTCACGGGAAAGTCACGGGACGATTCGGCCGTACGCTCCGGGCATGAGCACTCCAGAGACATCACGTTTTGTGCGGCTTCGGGTGGAGCTGGTCCTCGAGGTCGAGGACGCGGACGCGGTCACCAAGGCCGCGCTGCGCCGGCTCGCCGACGACCCCGAGCTGCCGGGCGAGGAGCGGGCGCACGCCGAGGCGGCTGTGACGGAAGACACCGCCGAGGCCCTCGCCTATCTCGTCGATCCGTTCGACCTGGTCAGTGAGGTGCCCGGGATCGAGCTCCAGCAGGCCTCCTGGTCCAGCGAGCGGATTTCCTACGATCCGGATTCGCCGGACTGGGATCTGGACGATGATGATGACGAGGACGACGACGAAGAAGAGGGCGGCATCGGCTGAGCGTTCCGGGGAACCTGTGACCCCGGACGGCAACCGCCGTCCGGGGTTTCGTCGTCTCAGGGAGCGCACGGACCGATCCCTCCCGCACCTGCCGCCCCGGCGGACGTGGTGTGCCCCACACCTCCGAAGAATGTGGAACGGGACCGAGCGGCCGTAGCGTTGAAGATTCTCAACGGGGAACTCTCGGTGTGTTCGCGGACTCGGCAACGATGGAGAAGCGTGTGATGACGGACAGTAAGCGGCGCAAGGGCCTGGTGGCCGCGTCCGCACTGCTCGGCGGTGTGCTGGTGCTCACGGCGTGTTCCGGCAGCGACGACAAGTCGTCCTCCGGCGGCGGCGACAGCTCGCAGTCCCAGGCGGACGCCGCGGCGGCCAAGAAATCGTCCAAGGCCGACATCACCATCACACCCAAGGACGGCTCCGACAACGCGTCCATCAACAACTCGGCCGCCGTCACGGTCAGCAAGGGCACCCTGACCAGCGTGTCCATGACCACCGCCGACGGCACCGCGGTCGCCGGCTCCCTGTCGGCCGACAAGACGAGCTGGAAGCCCTCCGCCCAGCTGGAGCGGTCCACCACCTACAAGGTGGCGGCCGAGGCCAAGGACTCCGCGGGCCTGGTCGCGCACGAGAACGCGTCCTTCACCACGGTCTCCCCGACCAACAGCTTCATAGGCACCTTCACCCCGGAGGACGGCTCGACCGTCGGTGTCGGCATGCCCGTGTCGATCAACTTCGACAAGCAGATAACCAACAAGGCCGCCGTCCAGAAGGGCATCACGGTCAGCTCCAGCAGCGGCCAGGAGGTCGTCTGCCACTGGTTCTCCACCCAGCGCATGGACTGCCGTCCCGAGGACTACTGGAAGGAGAACTCCACCGTCACGCTGAAGCTCGCGCTCGACGGTGTCGAGGGCGCCTCCGGTGTCTACGGCGTCCAGCAGAAGACGGTCACCTTCCACATCGGGCGCAACCAGGTCTCCTACGTCGACGCCAAGACCAAGGAGATGAAGGTCACCCAGGACGGCAAGACCATCAAGACCATCCCGATCTCGGCCGGTTCGCCCGAGAACAAGACGTACAACGGCATCATGGTGATGTCCGAGAAGTTCAAGGAGACGCGCATGAACGGCGCGACCGTGGGCTTCACCGACAGTGACGGCAAGGGCGAGTACGACATCAAGGACGTGCCGCACGCCATCCGCCTCACCAGCTCCGGCACCTTCATGCACGGCAACTACTGGGGCGCCAAGTCCGTCTTCGGCTCCGTGAACACCAGCCACGGCTGTGTCGGCCTCTCCGACACCAAGGGCGCCGACGACACCAGCACGCCCGCCTACTGGATGTACACGCACTCGATCGTCGGTGACGTCGTGGTCGTCTCCAACACCGGCGACAAGACGGTCGCCCCCGACAACGGCCTCAACGGCTGGAACCTCAGCTGGGCCGACTGGAACGCCGGCTCGGCCGTCTGACGCACAGCAACCCCACAGCAGTCCGGTGCCGCCCCCAGGGGCGGCACCGTCATTTCTGGGGTCCGGCACAGCCTTCTCATGCTTCTCTTATTTCTGCCTTATCGAGCCATCACGCTGCGTCCCTAACTTGCGGTCATGTTCTTCACCTACCTGAGGCGCGAACTGCGCCGCCGCAGAAAGGCGGCTCTCGTCGTCGCCTCCGGCCTCGCGCTGGGTATCGCACTGGTCATCGTGGTCAACTCCGTGTCCTCCGGCATGGGGAAGGCGCAGGACAAGGTCCTCCAGTCGCTGTACGGCCTGGGGACGGACATGACGGTCACCAAGGCCGCGTCCGCGTCGACGAGCAGCTCGCAGCGTCCGCGCTTCAACTTCGACGCCCAGAACAACGGTTCGTCGAAGACGCAGAGCAGCGACCGCGTCATGGTGCAGGGCTTCACCACCCTCGCCTCCTCGACCGTCACCAAGGTCTCCGGCCAGAAGGGCGTCTCGACCGCGGTCGGCGGTCTGAGCCTCAACGTCGTCAAGATCAGCGGTCAGTTCACCCAGGGCCAGTTCCAGCAGAACCAGAACTCCGGCGGCGGCAACGGCGGCGGGTTCGGCGGCGAGGGCGGCGGCAACGGCCAGCCGCAGGGTGAAGTCCAGGGCGGTGGCGCCAACTTCGACGTCAACAGCTACAGCATCTACGGCACCGACGTCAGCAACGCCGACCTCGGCCCGCTGACCTCCTCGAAGATCACCAGCGGCCGTGCCTTCAAGACCAGCGAGACGGACGCCAAGGTCGTCATCGCCGACTCGGCCTACGCCAAGACGAAGAAGTACAAGGTCGGCTCCACGGTCACCATCAAGAGCGTCAAGTTCAAGGTGATCGGCATAGCCACCGCCAACTCCGGTGACTCGGCGGCCAACCTGTACATCCCGCTGAAGCGGGCGCAGACGCTCGCCAGCGAGAAGAACAAGGTCACCACGATCTACGTCAAGGCGACCGACTCCAAGCAGATCGACTCCGTCAAGAGCACGATCCAGAAGAACGTCTCGGGTACGACGGTCACCACCTCCGCGGACCTGGCCAAGACGGTCTCCGGCTCCCTGTCCACCGCCTCCAGCCTCGCCACCAACGTCGGCAAGTGGCTGTCCATCGCGGTGCTCGTGGCCGCGTTCCTGGTCGCAGGCCTGCTCACCTCCTCGGCGGTCTCCCGCCGCGTCCGTGAGTTCGGCACGCTGAAGGCGCTGGGCTGGAAGTCCGGCCGGGTCACCCGGCAGGTCATCGGCGAGGCCATGGTCAACGGCCTGGTCGGCGGTGCCCTCGGCATCGCGCTCGGCCTGGTGGGCGCCTACGTCGTCACCGAGATCAGCCCCACCCTGGAGGCCTCGCTCGGCAGCAGCGGCGGCGGCAACGGCGGTGGCGGCAGCGGCTTCCCCGGCGGCAACGGCGGCAACGGCGGTGGCGGCATGGGCGGCGGCATGGGCGGTCCCGGCCGGCAGACCGCGCAGACCCTGGAGGTCGCCCTGACCGCCCCGGTCAGCGTGACGACGATCGTCCTCGCGGTGGGCCTCGCGGTGGCCGGCGGTCTGATCGCGGGCGCGTTCGGCGGCTGGCGTGCGTCCCGGCTCCGCCCGGCGGACGCCCTCAGGCGCGTCGAGTAGCCGACGTCAGGTGTGGCTGGGGTGGGGGTGTCACCGCGCCCACCCGCGGCTGAAGCGCCCCGCGAGGGGCGCGGGGAACTGCGCGACCAGCCCCACCGGTCGGCGGCCGACAACGAACCGCCTCACCCCGAATTCTTTCCAGGAGCCACCATGTACGAACTCAGAAACGTCACCAAGGTCTACTCGCGCGGCAAGGACACCGTCCGCGCCCTCGACGGCATCGACCTCATCATCGCCGACGGCGACCGCCTGGTCATCCAGGGCCCCACCGGCGGCGGCAAGTCCACCCTGCTCCAGATGCTGGGCGGCCTCGACCGCCCCTCCTCCGGTGAAGTCGTGCTCGACGGAACCGACTTGGCGAAGCTCTCCGAGACCAAGCTCACCAGGGTCCGCAGCGAGAACGTCGGCTTCGTCTTCCAGTCGTTCAACCTGATCCCGACGCTCACCGCCCAGGAGAACGTCGAGACCGCCCTCGTCCCGCTCGGCGTCAAGACCAAGGAACGGCGCGCCCGCGCCGCCGAGGCGCTGACGTCGGTCGGTCTCGGCGAGCGCCTCGGCCACCTGCCCTCCGAGCTGTCCGGCGGTCAGCAGCAGCGCGTCGCCATCGCCCGGGCCCTCGTCAAGCAGCCCAAGGTGCTGCTGGCCGACGAGCCCACCGGCAACCTCGACGAGGGCATGCGCGACGAGATCATGGAGGTCCTGGAGAGCATGTGGAAGGAGCACGGCCTGACGTTCATCATGGTCACGCACGACTCCGCGATCGCGAAGAAGGCCCCTCGGCTGGCCACGATCCGCAAGGGCAAGATCACCGTCAAGGAGAACGCCGGCGCATAACACCGACGCCGTTCGCGCGACCGCGCGGTTGTGTAACGGTGTCCGCGCCGGTGAGTAACAGTTCTCACGCAGTCTTCTCACCGGTCTCTCATCTCTTGAGCCCGCTGATCACCCCCCGGCATACTCCGTATCCCGGGGGGTTGGCGCACGTGTGTGCGGGACTTCCCCCGGCCGGGTGAACGGGGAATTCGCCCGGTACACCGTCTCCCAGGGGGAGTCTTGCGCAGACAAGTGAAGAAGGCCGCCGCGGCCACGGTCGCCACGGCGGCCGCCGTCGCCCTCGCCGCGGGCATGACCAGCCCGGCGTCGGCGAAGCCGGAGGAGGGGGCCGCCTCGGCCGTCGCGGCGGCCCGCGCTTCGGTCACCGCCAAGCACCACGTCACCCTGATCACCGGCGACCGCGTCACCCTCGACACCAAGGGCCGTGTCGTGGGCCTGGACCGGGCCGAGGGACGCGAGCACATACCCTTCCGGATCAGCAGGACCGACGGGCACACCCTCGTCGTCCCCGGTGACGCCGTCCAGCTGGTGGCCTCCGGCAAGCTGGACCAACGACTGTTCGACGTGACCGAGTTGAACAAGGCCGCGACCCGCAGGGCACAGAAGAACGGCCTGAAGGTCATCGTCGGCTACAAGGGCACCGCCACGGCCGCCAAGGCCGACGTGCGGGACGCGGGCACCCTGCGCCACAGCCTCACGACGCTCAACGCCGACGCCGTGCAGACCCCGGTCAAGGACACCCCCGAGCTGTGGGACGCGGTCACCGACGGGGACCGGGCCGCCTCCGGCATCGCGCACGTGTGGCTCGACGGCGTCCGCAAGGCCAGCCTCGACAAGTCCGTGCCGCAGATCGGCGCGCCCACGGCCTGGGCGGCCGGCTACAACGGCAAGGGCGTGAAGATCGCCGTCCTGGACACCGGTGTGGACACCACCCACCCGGACCTCAAGGACCAGGTGATCGAGTCCAGGAACTTCACCTCGGCCGCCGACGCCCTGGACCACTTCGGCCACGGCACCCATGTCGCGTCCATCGCGGCCGGCACCGGCGCCAAGTCGGGCGGCAAGTACACCGGTGTCGCGCCCGGCGCGAAGATCCTCAACGGCAAGGTCCTGGACGACACCGGCTCCGGTGACGACTCCGGCATCCTCGCCGGCATGGAGTGGGCGGCCGCGCAGGGCGCCGACATCGTCAACCTCAGCCTCGGCGGCACCGACACCCCGGAGATCGACCCGCTGGAAGCCGAGGTCAACAAGCTCTCCCAGGAGAAGGACATCCTGTTCGCGATCGCCGCGGGCAACGAAGGCCCCGAGTCGATCGGTTCGCCGGGCAGCGCGGAGTCCGCGCTCACCGTCGGCGCCGTCGACGGCAACGACAAGCTGGCCGACTTCTCCTCCACCGGCCCCAGCGCCGACGGCTCCATCAAGCCGGACGTCACCGCGCCCGGCGTCGACATCACCGCCGCCGCGGCCAAGGGCAGCGTCATCGACCAGGAGGTCGGCGAGAACCCGGCCGGCTACCTGACCATCTCCGGTACGTCGATGGCGACCCCGCACGTCGCGGGCGCCGCGGCGATCCTGAAGCAGGAGCACCCCGACTGGGGCTACCAGGAGCTGAAGGGGGCCCTCACCGGCTCCGCCAAGGGCGGCGCGTACACGGCGTTCGAGCAGGGCGCCGGCCGCATCGCCGTCGACAAGGCCATCGAGCAGACCGTGGTCGCCGACCCGGTGTCGGTCGACTTCGGGGTCCAGCAGTGGCCGCACACCGACGACACCCCGGTCACCAAGCAGCTGACGTACCGCAACCTCGGCACCTCCGACGTGACGCTCACCCTGAAGTCGTCCGCCACCGACCCCAAGGGCGCGGCGGCCCCGGCCGGCTTCTTCACGCTGGGCGCGACCACGGTGACCGTCCCGGCGGGCGGCACGGCCTCGGTCGACGTCACCGTCGACACCAGGCTGGGCGGCACCCTCGACGGCGCCTACTCGGCGTACGTCACGGCGACCGGCGGCGGGCAGACCGTGCGCACGGCGGCCGGAGTGCAGCGCGAGGTGCAGTCGTACAGCGTGACCGTCCGGCACATCGGGCGCGACGGCAGCCCGACCGGCGTCTACAACACCGGCCTGATCGGCTACTCCGGCCTCGGCGCGGGCCGCGCCGTCACCGTGCCGACCTCCGACACCGGCACCGTCACGATCCGGGTGCCGAAGGGCACGTACCTGCTGGACGCCTGGATCGCGAAGGACTTCAGCACCTTCGACGACGGCCTCGACTGGCTGGTCCAGCCGAAGCTGAGCGTCACCCAGGACCTCACGGTCACCGTCGACGCCCGCACCACCGAGGCGGCCGACATCACCGTCCCGGACGCGAAGGCCAAGCCGCACTACGCGGCGGTCGACTACATGTACGACCCGGCCGGTGTCGGCATCGGCGTCGGCTTCGACAGCTTCGACAAGATCCGGATGGCGGCGCTGGGCGGCGAGGTCTCCAGCGGTCTGACCCAGACCTGGACCGGCCAGTTCACCAAGGGCGGCACCGAGGAGTACGACGTCGCCACCAGCGCCCAGGTCAAGAAGATCCAGGGCCGCAAGGTCCGGCACTTCAAGGCCACCGAGCTGGCCACGGTGAAGAACGCCGTCGGCGCCTCCGCGTCCCGCAAGACCGGCGCGATCAGCCCGTGGGGCATCGTCGGCGACGACTTCGTCATGGGCGACGCGGTGGAGCAGAAGCTGCCCGGCACCCGTACCTTCCACCTCTCCACCGTCAACGGCGCCCTGTGGGGCTTCGACGTCACGCAGTACTCGGGCCACGACGCCCAGGGCCTGCCGGTCGCCGACGCCTTCTACACCCTGGGCGACCCGCAGACGTTCAAGGCGGGCGTGACCTACAAGAAGACGTTCAACAGGGCCGTCTTCGGCCCGCACCTCAACTCCGAGTACGGCCTGTACCGCGAGGCCAACGAGATCTACGGCGTGGTGCCGCTGTTCGCCGACAGCAGCAAGCACGCGGGGTCCTCGGACTTCCTGTCGGTGAACACCACGCTGTACCGCAACGGCACCAAGGTCGGCTCCAACACGGACCCGCTGTTCGGCGGCGACACGTTCAAGGTGCCGTCCGGTGACGCCGAGTACCGGCTGACCACCTCGGTCATCCGCTCGGTCAAGGTCGCGGCCGCCTCCACCCGGATCGACGCCAGCTGGACCTTCCACTCCAAGAAGCCGTCCGGCATGGCCAAGCTCCCCGCCTCCACCGTGCACTTCGGTGCCACGACCGGCCTGGACAGCCGCGTCACGGCGGGCAAGAAGGCCACCTTCCCGGTCACCGTCGAGGGCTCGGCCGCCGGCCGCAACCTGAAGTCCCTCTCGGTCTACGTGTCGTACGACTACGGCAAGACCTGGAAGAAGCTGACGGTCAGCCACGGCAAGATCACCGTCAAGAACCCGGCCAAGGGCAAGGCCATCTCGTTCCACGCCAAGATCGCCGACAAGAAGGGCAACAAGTCGACGATCTCCCTCTACAACGCGTACTACGCCAAGTGAGCGCGTCGGCCGCCGAGTAGACCTTCAGCGAGCGGCCCGCCGGAAGCGCGGCTTCCGGCGGGCCGTTCTCGTCGTGCGAGAACTCCCTCGGGCACTCCCTCGGGCACTTCCTCGGGCACTTCCTCGGGATCTCCCGCGAGACGTCCCGCGAGATCCACGGCGGATCAGGGCGCGGGGGCGACCCGGGTCGCGTCCGCGCCCCAGCTGGCCAGCAGCCGCAGTGCCCCGGCCGACGCCGAGCCCGGCTCCGCGTGGTACGTGACCAGGGCCTGCTCCTGGTCGTCAGGCATCCGGAACGACTCGTAGTACAGCGACAGCTCGCCCACCAGCGGATGGTGCATCCGCTTCAGTCCGTGGCTCTTCTCCTTGACGTCGTGCGTCGCCCACAGCCTGCGGAACTCCTCGCTCTTCACGGACAGCTCGCCCACCAGCGCGGACAGCCGGGTGTCGTCCGGATAGCAGCCCGCGTCCATGCGCAGCTGGCAGACGATGTCGATCGCCTTCTGCTCCCACTCGACGAACAGGTCGCGGTAGTCGGCGCGCAGGAACGTCAGCCGCGCCCAGTTGCGCTCCGCCACCGGCAGCTCCGCCCAGTCACCGAAGAGCGCCGCCGCCAGCCTGTTCCACGCCAGGATCTCCGAGCGCCGCCCCACGATGTACGCCGGTACGCCGTCCATCGCGTCCAGCAGCTGCGCCAGCGACGGCCGTACCTGCTGCGGCCGCGTCGACGCCTTCTTCTTGTGCTGCTTGCCCTTGGCGAGATGGGTGAGGTGCGCGTGCTCGGCGTCGGAGAGCCGCAGCGCCCGGGCGATCGAGTCCAGCACCTCCGCCGACACGTTCCGCCCGTTGCCCTGCTCCAGGCGCGTGTAGTACGCCACCGACACCCCGGCCAGCTGCGCCAGCTCCTCGCGCCTGAGCCCCGGCACCCTGCGGTGCCGCCCGAAGTCGGGAAGCCCCACGTCGGAGGGTTGCAGCCGGGCCCGCCTGCTGCGCAGGAACTCGCTCAGCTCGGCCCGCCGGTCCAGCGACGGCGACGCGGACGGCGACGGGGACGGCGCCTGCGACGAGGACGGGGACGGCGGCGGGGCGGGCGCGGCGGCGGGCAGGGGACGGTCTTCCATACATCCAGTATTCACGGTCGTACGCACAGGAACCTGACCCCGCCAGTGGTAGGCACGGCAGTCGTACGCAGAGGCGAGGGCTGGGTCGCGGACGTAGCGTGGAGGAGTCTGTAAGCGTGCCCGGGGCGGAAGAAGGCGACCGGGCGCGAAGACATCCCTAGGAGAGAACCCCCCTCATGACCACTGTTGCTGCTTACGCCGCGCCCGCCGCGAAGGCCCCGCTGGAGCGGACCACCATCGAGCGGCGCGCGGTCGGCGAGTTCGACGTCCTCATCGACGTCGCGTTCGCCGGAATCTGTCACTCCGACATCCACCAGGCCCGCGAGGGCTGGGGCACGGCGATCTTCCCGATGGTGCCCGGCCACGAGATCGCGGGCGTCGTCTCCGAGGTCGGCACCGGCGTCACCAGGTACGCGGTGGGGGACCGGGTGGGCGTCGGCTGCATGGTCGACTCCTGCCGCACGTGCGACCACTGCAAGGCCGGTCTCCAGCAGTACTGCACCGGCGGCGGCCCGACCTGGACGTACAACTCCGTCGGCAAGGACGGGCAGCCCACCTACGGCGGCTACGCGCAGAAGATCGTCGTCGACGAGAACTACGTCGTCCGCATCCCCGACGGCCTCCCCCTCGACGTCGCGGCCCCCCTCCTGTGCGCCGGCATCACCACGTACTCCCCGCTCAAGCACTGGAACGCCGGCCCCGGCAAGAAGGTCGCGGTCGTCGGTCTGGGCGGCCTGGGCCACATGGGCGTGAAGATCGCGGCGGCGCTCGGCGCCGAGGTCACCGTCCTGTCCCAGTCCCTGCGAAAGAAGGACGACGGCCTGAAGCTGGGCGCGACGCACTACCTCGCCACCAGCGACCCGAAGACCTTCGAGGACCTCCGGGGCACCTTCGACATCATCCTCAACACGGTGTCGGCGCCGCTCGACTACGACGCCTACCTGTCCCTGCTGGGCCTGGACGGCGCGATGGTGAACGTCGGCATCCCGGAGGAGCCGGTCCGCATCCTGCTGTCCGCGGTGTTCGGCCGCCGCCGCTCGCTGAGCAGCTCCAACATCGGCGGCATCCAGGAGACCCAGGACATGCTGGACTTCTGCGCCGAGCACAACCTGGGCGCCGAGATCGAACTGATCCGGGCGGACCAGATCAACGAGGCGTACGAGCGGGTCGTGCACAGCGACGTCCGCTACCGCTTCGTGATCGACACGGCGACCATCTGAGTCACCCCGGCCGGGCGGACGAGCACCCTCCCGGCCGGCAACCAAGGCAAGCCTCACCTCGTCCGTCCCGGGGGGTACGTTGGACGGGAGGAGGTCTCCACGATGACCGTGAACCTGAACCACACCATCGTCGCCGCGCACGACAAGCACGCCTCGGCGAGGTTCCTCGCCGACATCCTCGGCCTCGAAGTCAGCCCGGAATACGGCCCGTTCGTACCGGTGGCCGTCCCCAACGGCGTCACCCTCGACTACATGGACACCCCGGGCGAGATCCCGCGGCAGCACTACGCCTTCCTGGTCTCCGAAGCGGACTTCGACGAGATCTTCGGCCGCATCCGGGCGGCCGGCCTCGCCTACTGGGCCGACCCGTCCCACCGCCGCCCCGGCGAGATCAACACCAACGACGGCGGCCGCGGCGCCTACTTCGACGACCCCGACGGCCACCGCCTGGAGATCCTCACCCGCCCCTACGGCAGCGGCTGACCCAGGGGCTCGTCCGCCTCCCTCCCCCTCTCCGGCGGATAATGTCCGTCTGTTCGAAGCGCGCGCCTGTCCGGAAGGGCGCACCCAGGGGGAGGGCCAGTGAGCAGCGGTACGGGGTCGGCGGTCGGCAGCACCTGGCGGCTCGACGACGAGAAGGGCGGGGCACTCGCCGGGCGGTGGTGGAAGTGGGCACTGTCCGCGCCGGACGAGGTGAGCCCCGTGCGGGACACCACCGGTGAGCACGCCGGCTGGAAGCAGCCGGACGACCTGTGGTTCCTCGCCGGGACGTACGGCGGCCGCGTGGTGCGCCGGTGCGCCGTGCCCTCCGACCGGCCGCTGTTCTTCCCGGTGCTCAACATCCAGCACCCGAGGAGCCACTCCAAGGTGCCCAGGACCCTGGGCCTCAGGGAGGCCACGGCGTTCGTGAACGGGGTGCCGCTGGCGCTCCAGGAGTTCACCGGCCCGTTCCGCATCGGCCTGTTCCGCTACCTCTCCTGGGGGATCTGGGGCGGCATCACCCCGCTCATCCCCGGCCAGTACGTCCTGGAGATCAAGGCGGAGTCCACGGGCGGTTTCTGGGTCGACACCACGTACCACCTGGAAGCCAAGCCGCTCTGACCCCCGCGCCCCGCTTTCCTCCCGTTCTCAGCCCTTCAGCCCTCTCAGCCCGTCCTGCGCGGCCATGACGAGTTCGACGCCCCGGGTGTCGGCGGCGGGCTCGCGCATCTGGTTCGTCACGTACGCCATCGCCATCCGCTCGTCCGGGTCGATCCAGACGAGCGCGCCGCCCCAGCCGCCCCACCCGAGGGCGTTGCCGAAGAGGCCGTAGCCCAGGCCGTACCGGGCCGGCATGCCCAGGACGCGGTCCTCGCCCTCGAACTGCGGCTCGCGGGCCCGCGCGCACCCCGCCGGGGACAGCACCCGCACCCCGCCGACGCTCCCGCCGCAGGCGAGCAGCGACTGCACGAGGGCGACGGAGCGGGCGTTGCCGAAGCCGCCGGCCGCGGGGATCTCCGCGCGCCGCCAGGCGAGACTGTTGCCGTCGCGGACACGGAGGGCGGTGGGGGTGGCGGGGGTGGCGGGCGTGCCGGAGACGTCCGCTGCGGTGGCGCCCGACGCGGTGGCGTCCGCTGCGGTGGCGCCCGACGCGGAGACGTCTGGAGCGGTCGTGGCTGGTGTGCCGGCGTCCGAAGCCGTCGTGGCTGGTGTGCCGGCGTCCGAAGCCGTCGTGGCCGGTGTGCCGGCGTCTGGAGCGGTCGTGGCTGGTGTGCCGGCGTTCGGAGCGGTTGTGGCCGGTGGTGTGGTGTCGCGGCTCGCCGCGCCCGCGGTGTACTCCTCGTCCCGGCCCGGCGGCGGCACCGTCGGCGCCACCCGCCGGTCGTGCTCGGCACCGAGGCCGATGTGGAAGTCCGCGCCCAGCGGCCCCGCGATCTCCTCCGCGAAGAACCGGCCCGGGCCGCGCCCGGTGATCCGGCGCACCACCTCACCCACCAGGAACCCCTGGGTGAGCGAGTGGTACCCGGCGGCGGTCCCCGGCTCCCACTGCGGAGCCTTGCCGGCGAGCCGGGCCGTGGCCGACGCCCAGTCGTACAGCTCCTCGACCGGCCCGTCCCAGTCCGGCAGCCCGGCGGTGTGCGAGAGCAGGTGCCGTACCAGCACCTTCTCCTTGCCGGCCGCGGCGAACTCGGGCCAGTACCGGGCGACCGGCGCGTCCGTGTCCAGCTCGCCGCGGTCGGCCAGCACCAGCGCGCACAGCGCCGTCATCGTCTTGGTCACCGAGTACACGTTGACGATCGTGTCCCGCTCCCACGGCACGCCCCGCCCGGCGTCGGCGGACCCGCCCCACACGTCCACCACGGGCTCCCCGTCGACGAAGACCGCGACGGCACCGCCCACGTCCCCCTCGTCGAGCAGCCCGGCGAGCATGGCGGGTACGGCGGCGAACAGTTCGTCATAGTCCCCATGGATGTCGGCCATACAGGCATTGAGCCGCCTGGACCGGACCCCGGCAACCGGATTTCCGGGCCGGCGCGATCCGCGACGACCCCGACGCGTACCGGTTGCGGGTACCGGACGCAGGGACCCGCCGCACGTACCGGCAGGTAGGCGGCCGGGCGGCCGAGGAATCGCCCGGGACCCTCGTGTGTTGAGGTGAGTGGTCACGCAAGGACACCGGCGGCGTACCGGCCGGAGGCCCGGTGACCGAGCCGAGCGAGACACACACATGGGAGGAGACCCGGAATGGCTGCGCAGACGCAGAGGGCCGTGCTGGCGGGAGGATGCTTCTGGGGGATGCAGGACCTGATCCGCCGGCTCCCGGGCGTGACGGAGACCCGGGTCGGCTACAGCGGGGGCGACGTGCCGAACGCGACGTACCGCAACCACGGCACGCACGCGGAGGCCGTCGAGATCCTCTTCGACCCGGAGAAGACCGACTACCGCGCGATCCTGGAGTTCTTCTTCCAGATCCACGACCCGAGCACCAGGAACCGCCAGGGCAACGACATCGGCCTCAGCTACCGCTCCGCGATCTACTACGTGGACGACGAGCAGAAGCGGATCGCCGAGGACACGATCGCGGACGTCGACGCCTCGGGTCTGTGGCCGGGCCAGGTCGTCACCGAGGTCGAGCCGGTCGGCCCCTTCTGGGAGGCCGAGCCCGAGCACCAGGACTACCTGGAGCGCTACCCCGACGGTTACACCTGCCACTTCCCCCGCCCCGGCTGGCGCCTGCCCGCCCGCACGAAGGACTGACACCGCCCGCCCCGCTCACCCCTGATCCGACCCGCCCCGACCCGACCGGCCCCGGCACAGGGCGATATCCGCCCCGCCGGGTCGCGCGGGGTCGAGGTGGGGGCCGGGCGCGGTGAGCAGGGCGCGCAGCGGGGCGGTGTCGGGCGTGTCGGCGACGGCCGCGTCGATGGCGTCGTCCATGCCCTGCTCCCACCGCTCGGGCAGGAAGAGTCCAGGCCGCCCCGACCACCAGGCGACGTCCGGTGCGGCGTCTCCCGACTCGACGAGTCGCAGATGGACCAGGCCCGCGAGTCCGTCGAAGATCCTGGGCCGGATGAAGTTGCGGGCGGACGGCCCGGTCAGCCGTGACGCCTGGTACGGCTTGGGGACGCGGTCGGCGACGGCCGTCCACAGCAGGCCGCGGTCGATCGCGTCGAGTACCTCCTCCAAGCCGGGCAGGCGGTCGTCCGACGCCTCCTCGGCCGTGGCGTCCCGTCGTACGGCCGCCGATTCCTCAGCACCCTGCCCCGCCGAGCGGAGCGCCCTGGCCACGGCGACCCGCAGCGGCCGGGACCAGCCGTCGGCGTCCTCGACCGCGTGGGCCATGACGAGGTCGTCCCAGCTCGTGCGCCGCAGGAGCGCCGCCTCCCGCGGCAGCGTGCGTTCCTCCAGCGCGGCGAACACCCGGTCCGTGTCCCGCAGCAGGGTCAGCGCGGCCGGCCCGTCGGCCGGCTGGGCGGGCCGTTCGTCAGTGGGCGGCTTCTCGATCCGCTTCTCGATCCGGTTCTCGATCCGGGCGATCCGTTCGGCTGTCGGCGGGTGCGAGTCGTACGGGTGCGGCCGCGGCGGCCGCCGCCCGGCGGAGAGCTCGGCGAGCCGCTCCCCGGTACGGGCGGCGAGCAGCCGACGGAAGGCGCCGTACACCTCGCCCACGGGCGGCAGCGCTCCCTGCGACCTGCCCATTCCTGCGTACGTCTCCAGGTAGTGGGCGTACGCACCGTCGAGCACCGGAAGGGCGCGCAGGGCGGAGGCCGTCGTGTCACGCCCCGCGTACCGGGCGGCCATCTGGTCGGCGGCGAACTCCTGGTGGCGGGCGACGGACTGCGAGGTGCGCAGGAACACCCGGGCGTAACCGACGTACAGGGCACCGATCACGAAGTGCAGCCTGGTTCCGCCCTGCTGGAAGGCCTCGACCGTGCGCACCACCGCTTTCCGGCCGCGCATCGTGACACCGCCGAGCCGGGTGTCGAGGTGTGCGTAGTGGCCGAACTCGTGGGCGAGGACGGCGCGCAGCTGCGGGACGGTCAGCCCGGCGAGCAGCGGCAGTCCGAGGTGCATACGGCGGCGTCCGGGCAGCAGCCCCAGCAGGCGGCTGTGCTCGGCGACTCCCGCGTTGACCTCGGCGTCCAGGTACAGCTCGTCCGGCGGCCGCTGCCCCGTCGCCTCGGCGGCGATCCGTATCTGTTCCCACAGCTCGGGCTGGTCCTCGGGGGCGACCGCAACCGCGTCCGGCACCGGGCCGAGACGCCCGGCCCGCAGAAAGGTGAGCATGCCCTGCACGATCGCCACCGCCAGCAGAACGGTGACGGTCACGACCATGCCCTCCAACCAGGCCGCCTGCGCGGTGAACAGGCGGGTCATCAGCAGCCAGTCGAGCACCGCCATGGCCGCCAGCAGAACCGCGCCCATCAGAAAGAAGCCGACCAGCAGAGCGAACGCGTGGACAGCGCGCAGCCGAAACGTCATCGAGGAATCTCCCACCCACCTGATCCAGCAGCCTGAGGAGGCCAAAGCGTTCGCGGATACTACCTGCGGCTTCTCGGCCCGGGTGCGGTGCGCCGCTCCCGGGCCGACGGGAGGCCGCCCGGGCGGACAGCCCCTTCATCCGCGCAGGTGGGCAAGTTCCTCGTCCGCGACGGGGTAGGGGCGTTCCTGGGGCAGCAGACGGGCGGCGGAATCCAGATCACCACCGCTGACGAGGGTGCGGATCTCGTGGGCGAGCGGGGTCACGTCACGGACGGCGACGGTCCACTCGTCCGCGTAACGCCGTGCGGCCTCACCGGAGAGCCCCAGTTGCAGGGACCGGTACGACAGCGGCCGGAGGTGCAGGTCCCGTTCGGGGTCCCACTGCACACGAGCGGGCGCCCGCTTCAACTCACGCTGCCAGGAGGCCCGGTCGGGGTGCAGCGTGTACGTAGCTCGACAGACACGCGTGACGCAGCGCCCACTCGAATCCGTCCCGGCAGATCTCCACCGCCAGGACGACCTCCTGCCCCTCCTTCGCACCCCAGCCGCAGCGGTACATCATCCACAGGAACGACGGCTTGATCCATGTCATCCGGTCGCGCTTCCACACGCCGGGGAAGCGGCCCTCGCGGACAGCGGGCAGTCCGATGGTCGGCGCGTAGGCCTGATAGACGGTGATCGTGGACTCGGAGTAGGTCGCGCGAATCCCGCGGAGCGGTTGTTCCATGCCGTACAGCGTGAGGTCGGCCCGGTCGGTCGGCCACTGATTTTCGGGTGACCGTCCGGGGGGTGGGAGCCGGGCCGCTTCTCCGGCACATTGGACGTACTCGGCCGAGGGGAAGCCGTGGTGGGGGAGGGGAGAGCGATGACGGAACCCGGTCTGTTCGAGCGGGGAGCGGTCGTGCTGGCGCAGCCGAAGCGTTCGCACTGGCGCAGGTACGCGGGCCCCGACCTGGCCCTCTCCACCGTGGACGGGACCCCGCTCGCCTCGGTCAGCCACACCGACGACACGTACTCCGTCCTCACGAAGGCCTCCGGCGAGTTCCTCCTCCGTATCGAGCAGTCCGGGCCGGTGGAGTTCCGCTTCACCGACGCCGAGGGCCGCGAGATCGGCACCGCCGGTACCCGTCGCGTCGCCAAGTCACGTCAGCTCAGGCTCCGGACGGAGCGCGGCCGTCAACTCCTCCTCACACGGCTGGGTCTCCTCTACGCCGAATGGCGCCTCACGGAGGCCGGTCCGGAAGGGGACCCGGCGCCGGAGATCCTCGGCCGGGTCACGGTGAGCACCATCGACTCGTGGATCGGGCTACAGCAGTACGCCGTCGAAACGACCCCGCTCCTCGACGCCTCCGAACGCCTGACCGTCATCGCCTCGGTCATCTGCCTCCACCGACTCCGCCGACCTCCGGGAGAGAACACCTCGCCGATGTGAGAGGCCCCCGAAGCCGTCGGAGACCCGCCGCCGACAGGCCTTTGTCCGGACTGTCCCGCAAACGATCAACTTTTCTGCTCTGTCGCAGCGTTGGGCCGATGCCCTACTCTGGAACTCACTGACCCGGGCGCCCAAGGCGCAGCAGATCGGGGGACGCACATGAATTCCCGGCCACGTGGTGGCTTCAAGGCGCTCCACGCGCCCCTTGGCAACGTTCTCACCGCGTTGACATTGGCCGTCCGGATTCGTGTGTTCCACCTAGCCATCTCCGGTCGCCGATGTTCGCGTAGGACTCGGAAGGACCGTTGTGTCTGCTCCCTATCAGACGTGCAACCACCGGCTCTATGAGGTTCTGATCGCTCTCGAGACGTCCGTGATCCTAGGGTTCCTGGCCGGCCTTCTCGTGGCGTTGCTCAATGCATCGCCCCTGGCGGCGGTATGCGCAGGAGGCGCGACCATCGCGGGCTGCTTCGGCATAGCCATGGGCGCGGTCACCTACGTCACGAAGCAGAACACCTAGCTCCACACCCGGGGCGGCTGTTCCTCCGGCCGCCCCGGAAACGCGTCGTAACGGATCCCTGCGTCCCTACGCCAGGGAAACCCGGCTGCGGAGGCCGGCGGCTCCCCGGCGCTGGGCAACGCCGGTCACGGCCATGTCTGGGACGCGACCGCGCGGATCGGACGAACGCGGCAGCAGCGCCAACACCGGGATGCCTCGCGGTGCAGGACGCCCGAGGCAGTGTCACGGGCACCGCGCGCCGACTGCTCCTCGGTCGCCCTCGCACCAGTAAGCGCGTTCAGCACTTGGTGAAGAGCGAGCCTTTTCCCACCTGTTGTTTCCGCTGCTCGGCGCCTCCCCGCAGCGACGCGCCGGTGCAACAGCCCTCTCAGTACGGCGCCATCACCAAGTCGCCGCTCACCCGCAACCCGACTTGGGCTGCCAGCCACGGTGCACGCTCAGCCTCCACCTGCTTGACGTGGACGAAGACGGTGTGGTCGGCCGCAGGCTCCTCAAGGTCGAGGTCGCAGGCATGGACGCACAGCGTGACGAACGCTCCGCGGGTCCCGCCTGCCCCCAGACCTACCTCGGGAGCCTCGGGCCAGGCGTTGAAGTCCCACCGCACCGTCGCCGGGCTGTCGCCAACCGCCTGGAGAAACGGCTGCACCATGTCCGGTGCCCCGGCCCAGCGCCGCAGCCGGACAGGCAGGAGGGCCGACGGATCATCCCCGCGCTCCGACGAGCCGTCTCTCCCCCCTTCCGCCCACCACTCGACGTCCGGCAACACGGCCAGCACCGCCGAAAGCGAGCGGGCCGAGGAGATCCGCACGTCGAAATCGACTTCAAGGCCTCCGAGGTCGGCGATCCCAAGAAGCCTCTCGACGGTGTACAACCCCTCGGACAGATCCGCTGTTCTCAGGATGGGCTGTGCGTAGGAGTTGGACACGACGGCGAGTATTCCGGTGAAGGGCATTGCCCGATCTGTGGTGATGGGTTTGCTGATCGTCGAGTAGATCTCCAGGAGCCTGCAGGCATGACATGCAGATCTCGATATTGCGACTCGGTTCGGTACCCCGTCTTCCGGATGCCCACCCGTCGTGCAACGAGTTGTGCGTCGCGCCCGCTGTTGCTTCAGAGGCCGGCCGGGTTGCCGGGCAGCCAGGCGCGGTGGGCGTCGCGTAGGCGGTCCCGCTCCTCGGGGCTCGTCGCGATGACGTCCGCGCCGCCGTCGTACGGATGGTGGATACGGGTGAGTCCGCTGTCGGTGATGATCACTTCGCTGAGCACGTCGTCCGCCACTTCACGGAGGATGCCGTCGACCGTGCCTGGTCGCCAGGGGCGGTGGTCGGCGTAGAGGTGCGTGTAGCTGTGGAGTTCGGGGTCGGGATCGTCGTCGTACGCGAGCGTCGTCCATCGGGTGCCTTGGGGGTGGACCTTGTGCCGCTCCGGCGGGAGTTCCGGACCGTCCGGTTCCCAGGACCAGGCCACGGTGACGACGTAGACGTCGGTGCCTGCGAAGAGTTCGTCCAGGACCGTGTTGTACCGGTGGAGGGCGACGGCGTACTCGTCCTCGGTCTGCGGGTAGCGCTTCGAGTCGGGAAGGCTGTGGAAGCGCACCCAGCGATCGCCGTAGGCAGTGCGCAGTTCGTGGGCGATCGGGGGCCCCTTCGGGAACTGGCGCTGCCACAGTGCTGACAGACGCTCTCCGTCCGGGCCGCGGCTCATCCCTCGGCCGACGCCACACCGATCGGGCAGGACACGCCGGTGCCGCCCAACCCGCAGTACCCACCGGGGTTCTTGTCGAGGTACTGCTGGTGATAGGCCTCGGCCGGGTAGAAGGGGCGGTCCTGGGCCGGGAGGAGTTCGGTGGTGATGGTGCCGCTGTGGCCGGAGGCGGTGAGGCGTTTCTGGTAGGTGTCGCGGCTCGCCCCGGCCGTCGCCGCCTGGGCGTCGGTGTGGGTGTAGATCGCCGAGCGGTACTGCGTGCCGACGTCGTTGCCCTGGCGGAAACCCTGCGTCGGGTTGTGGGCCTCCCAGAAGGTCTTCAGGAGGCGGTCGTACGAGATCAGCTTCGGGTCGTAGACCACGCGCACGACCTCCGTGTGGCCGGTGAGGCCCGAGCAGACCTCCTCGTAGAAGGGGTTCTCCGTGTGTCCGCCCTGGTAGCCGACGAGCGTCGTCCACACACCCGCCGGGAGCTGCCAGAACTTGCGTTCGGCGCCCCAGAAGCAGCCGAGGCCGAAGTCGGCGGTCTCCAGGCCCTCGGGATAGGGGCCGAGGAGGGGGTTGTGCAGGACGGTGTGGCGCTCGGGGACCTCGAACGCGGGCGCGGACCGGCCCTTGAGCGCCTGCTCCGGAGTGGGCAGCTGCGGCGTGCGGCTGAAGAGCATGGGGTCTCCCTGTCGGTCGGGGGGAGGAGAGGGACGGATTCGCCGGTCGGGGGCGGGAGGCGGAGGGGAGCTGAAGGGGGTCGGGGAGGGCCGGGAGGGACAGGCGGGCCGTGCCCGCCTGTCCCTGCAACGTGCCGCGCGGCGGGCGAATTCCGGTCACGGCTGTGCCGTCGTGGTGGCCTCCGCCGCCAGCTGCGCCGTCGTGTTGCGGACCCGGCAGTAGTACGCCGCCGGGTTGCCCCGGTAGCGCCAGGGGAGCGCGTTCACATAGCCGTCGACCAGCTTGAACTGCTCCAGCGCCGCCTCGTCGCGGTCCTGGAGGTGGAGGTAGAAGGCCAGGAGGTGACGCAGCTCGGGCAGGCGCGGGTGCGCCGGGTCGGCCGCGGCCGCGTCGGCCAGGCCCGCGTCGACCCGGGCCACCATCTCCGGCGTGTTGTCGGCCGCCGTGTCCTCGGACTCGTCGTGCTCGAAGTGCGCCACCAGCGGCAGCACCGTCAGCAGACCGCCCAGCGGTGCCGCGGCCGCCGCCCGCTCGGCGAACTCCGTGGCCAGCTGCCGAGAGCCCCGCCACTTCGCGCACCAGAACTGCAGCGCCGAGTAGTGCGCCTCGTAGTGGTGCGGCGCCCGCGCGGTGATCTCCGTCCACAGCCTGTCCATCTCGGAGTGGGGGTAGCCCAGGCCCAGCGCCACCCATATCTCGGTGATGTACGGCGTCGGGTCGTCCGGGTTCAGGGCCGCGGCCCGCGCGATCTCCTCCCGGGCCGACCGCAGCGTGCGGTGGAACGCCTCGAACTGCTCCCCGGTCGTGTTCCGCGCCCGCTGCGCGCCCCGCAGCTCCCAGGCGAGCAGCACCGTGCTGCGCGCCCGCACCACCGCCGCGTCCGGGTCCTCGGGGCGTTCCGCCTCCCAGGCCAGCAGCCAGCCGTCCTCCTCCTTCGCCTGCTCGGCGAGCAGGTAGGCGACGGCCGACCGGCGCTCCCAGTCCCGGCCGACGGTCTCCAGCAGCGTGGCGCCGGACCGCCAGTCGCCGCCGCGCACGGCCGCGACCGCCGCCGCCCACTCGGCGGGCAGCGGCCCGGCCAGCTCCGTGTTCTGCCGCTCGGCGGGCAGCAGTCCGAGCCGCTCGGCGGCCCGCTCCTTCTCGGCGTCCGACTCCGCGTCGGCGTCGGCGTCGGACGGGCTCGGGGAGAAGAACTCCTTGAGGAACACCCCGGCCAGCCACAGCACGAAGGCCAGCGTCGGGACGGCGAGGACGCCGAGGATCCACAGCAGTACGGTCATGGCTTTCGCTCTCGTGTCAGACCGGCTGCGGAGCCGGCGGCAGCAGTGCCCGCAGCGGGGCGGTGTCGGGGTGGTCGGCCAGCGCGGCCGCCACGGCGGCGTCGAGCGCCTCCTCCGTGCCCGCCTCGCCGTCCAGGTCGGAGGCGGAACCCGGCAGGCGCACCGTCGCCGGCCGCGACCAGGAGAACTCCCAGCGCAGCAGCGACCGCGCGCTGAACTCCGCCAGCACCATGCTCTGCAACGAGTCCCGCAGCACCGGCCGGACGAACTCCCGGAACGCCCGGCCCTTCGCGGCCGCCGCCTGGTCGGACAGCGGCAGCCGCTGGGCCAGCTGCCACAGCTGACCGTCGTCGATCACCGTGAGCAGCGCGGGCAGCGTCGGCCGGTCCTTGGTGTAGAAGGCCAGCGCCCGGTGCAGCGGGGTGTCCAGCGAGGCCAGCCCCACCGCCATCGACGCGTCCAGCAACTGCTCCCACTCCGGCGCCCGTTCGAACTGCTGTACCTCGTCGGTCAGGACCGTGTCCTCCAGCGCGGCCAGCGTCCGGGCCGGGTCGGCGAGCAGCGCCAGCGCCGGGCCGCCGTCCTCCCCGCCACGGCCGTCGGCCGGCAACTCCTCGATCCGCATCACCCGGTTGGCGATCGGCGGATGCGAGTCGTACGGCGAACGGGGCTCCGTCGGCAGCTTCTCCCGCATCTTCGCCAGCTCCGCCTCACGGGCGGTCAGCATCCGGCCGAAGCCGCCGAAGAACTGCCCGCGCGGCGGCAGTCGGCGGGCCGGGACGCCGAGCGTCGCGTACGACTCCAGGTAGAAGTCGTGCGCCGTGGACAGGATCGGGATCTCGCGCAGTGCCGAGGCGGTCGCGTCCCGGCCGGCGATCCGCGCGGCGGCCAGGTCGGCGGAGTACTCCTGCGCGCGGGCCGTCGACAGCGTGGCCCGCATGTAGAGCTTCGCGTACGCCGTGTAGATCGCCGCCATCATCCGGTACGTGAACCCGGCGCCCGCGGTGTCGATCTCCTTGGCCTTCTTGCCCTTGGCGGTCCGCTTGGCGGCGGCCTTCTCCTGGCGGGCGCGCTCGGCGGCCTCCTTGCCGTCGGCCTTCGCGTGGAAGTGCCCCACGGTCCGGCCGATCTGCGCCCGGCCGCGCACGACGAGCGCCGACAGCCGGGTGTCCCCGCCGGTGAAGTGGCCGTACTCATGGGCGAGTACGGCCTTGAGCTGGGCCTCGGTCAGCCCGGTCAGCAGCGGTACGCCCAGGTAGAGGCGGCGCGGTCCGGGGAGCAGGCCGAGCAGCCGGGGCTCCTCGCTGACCGCCGCGTTGACGTCACCGGTGAGCACGATGCTCTCCGGCGCGCGGGTGCCCGTGGCCACGGCGAGTTCCTCGACCAGCGCCCACAGCCGGGGCTCGTCGGCCGCCGTGACCGGGATGCCGGCCAGGCCCTCGCCCTTGGGCGTGCGGAGCATGAACATGCCTCGCACGACCGGGATCGCCAGCAGCAGGGAGACGATCACGATCTTCCCCGCGACGGCGCTGGGCGCCCACCTCACCGCCGCCGCGTCGACGGCGACCGCCACCGCCAGCAGGACGAGGCTCAACAGATAGAAACCGCAGAGCAGTACAAGGGCGCGCAGCGCCCGCAGAGTTGCGCCCATCGGGCAGATCCCCCCACAGGACCCCAGAAAAGGGAACCGACAACGACACGGAAGCACGGACAGAACGTGCGGTGGTACTGGTGTGGGGGGATGCCGGAGTATGCCCTACCGCAGGTCAGGGCGCCAATCGAGGTGCCCCGACGGTCGGTCGGCGTGCCCTGACGGCCCTTCTGCGCCGTCGGCCGAGCCGTGTCGTCGGCTGAGTCGCGTCGTCGGCCGGGCCGTGTCGTCAGCTGAGCAGTGTTGCCGGGCTGCCCCCGTTCGCCTCGTACCCCGCCACCGCCAGCGCGCGGAAGAGGGCGAACTCGGCGGCCGGATCACCCGACAGCGTCCACGGCAGGGCCCCCACGTGCCCGTCCACGCGTATCAGCTCGCCCATGGCCTCCGCCCAGCGCTCGGAGCGCACCAGGAAGAACACCAGCAGGTGCCGGACGTGCGCGAGCATCGGGTCGTCCTGGCGGGCCGAGTGCACCGCGTGCAGCGCGCCGTGGACCGCCTTGGTGACGACCTCGCTCTGGTAGAAGCTCGCCACCAGGTTGACCTCGGGCAGGTGCTCGAAGACCGCGAACAGCGGCATCGCGGCCAGCAGCGAACCCCGCGGGGCGCGTGCCGCGGCGGCCTCGGCGAAGGAGTACGCCGTCTCGCGCGAGCCGTGCCACTTCTCGCACCAGTAGTGCAGCGCCGCCAGATGCGCCCCCATGTGGGCCGGCGCGCGGTCCAGGATCTTCAGCCAGAGCTTCTCGAACTCCGGCTGCGGGTAGTTCAGCCCGCGCGCCACGGAGAGCTCGACGACGTACGGCACCGGGTCGCCGGGGGACAGCAGCGCCGCCTGTCCGCAGGCGTCCCTGGCCTCCTCCATGATGATCCGGAAGTCGTCCGTGCCCGGCGTGGACGTCCGCCAGGCCTGCTGGACCAGGAACTCCGCGTGCACGGCGGCGCCGCCCGCGTCCTTGGGCTGCTCGGCCCGCCACACCCGCAGCCACTGCCCGCCCGGCGTCTCACTGACCCCGCCCGGCCGCTGCTGGAGCTCCAGGGACGCCGCGCCGGCGAAGGCCTGGACGCGCTGCCAGCGCAGCTCGCCCGTGATCTCCGTGCCCGCGAGCAGCTGCGAGGCGGCCCGGTAGTCCTGGGTGCGCTGCACCACGTCGAGGACGTCGAGCAGGTCCTGGTCGGGGCCGGGCATGCGGATGTCCAGGTCCTCCTCGCGCACGAATCCGTAGTGCGCCGGGTCGGCGGCGTCCGGGTGGCTCGGGTGGACCCGCTCGATCATGCCGCGCCGCCGCCGCAGCACGGGAAGCAGCGCGAAGCTCAGCAGGAGCATCGCCATCAGGGCCCAGAGAATCGCCATGCCACAAGCGAACCAGACGGCGCCGACAATTGGCCAACCGGTCCCGTGACCTGTGGACAACCGGTGCCACAGCCTGTGGACAACGCACTCGGGACGCCGGAGCACTAGGCTCGTCGTCCATGAGCGACAGGCACATCAGTCAGCACTTCGAGACGCTCGCCATCCACGCGGGCAACACGGCGGATCCCCTCACCGGTGCGGTCGTACCGCCGATCTACCAGGTCTCGACCTACAAACAGGACGGCGTCGGCGGCCTGCGCGGCGGCTACGAGTACAGCCGCAGCGCCAACCCCACCAGGACCGCCCTGGAGGAGAACCTCGCCGCGCTGGAGGGCGGGCGGCGCGGGCTCGCGTTCGCGTCCGGGCTGGCGGCCGAGGACGCCCTGCTGCGCACGCTGCTCAGCCCCGGCGACCACGTGGTCATCCCGAACGACGCCTACGGCGGCACGTTCCGGCTGTTCGCGAAGGTCGTCTCCCGGTGGGGCGTGGAGTGGTCCGTCGCCGACACCAGCGACCCGGCCGCCGTGCGCGCGGCGATCACCCCGAAGACCAAGGCGGTCTGGGTGGAGACCCCCTCCAACCCGCTGCTCGGCATCACCGACATCGCCGCCGTCGCCCAGGTCGCCCACGACGCGGGCGCCAGGCTCGTCGTCGACAACACCTTCGCCACGCCGTACCTCCAGCAGCCGCTCTCGCTCGGCGCGGACGTCGTCGTGCACTCGCTGACGAAGTACATGGGCGGTCACTCGGACGTGGTCGGCGGCGCGCTGATCGTGTCCGACCAGGCGCTCGGCGAGGAGCTGGCGTACCACCAGAACGCGATGGGCGCGGTCGCCGGGCCCTTCGACTCGTGGCTGGTGCTGCGCGGCACCAAGACGCTCGCGGTGCGCATGGACCGGCACAGCGAGAACGCCACGAAGGTCGCCGACATGCTGAGCCGGCACGCGCGCGTGACGCGTGTCCTCTACCCCGGTCTGCCCGAGCACCCGGGGCACGAGACCGCCGCCAAGCAGATGAAGGCCTTCGGCGGCATGGTGTCCTTCCAGGTCACCGGCGGCGAGGTGGCGGCCGTCGAGGTCTGCAACCGCGCCAAGGTGTTCACGCTCGGTGAGTCCCTCGGTGGCGTCGAGTCGCTGATCGAGCACCCGGGCCGGATGACCCACGCGTCCGTGGCGGGCTCCGCCCTGGAGGTCCCCGGCGACCTGGTGCGCCTGTCCGTGGGCATCGAGAACGTCGACGACCTGCTGGAGGACCTCCAGCAGGCGCTCGGCTAGAGCGGTCCGCGCGGCCCGGCACGGCGAGGTCCGCGCGGCCCGGCATGGCGCGGTCTGCGCGGCCCAGTACGGTGCGGTCCGCGCGGGGCCGGTGCGGCGCGGTCCGCGCGGCCGGCTCACCAGCCGACGAGCGGTGGAGTCGTCGTGGACGGCGGCTCCACCCACGGGTGCACCGTCACCGCCCAGACGGTGAACACCACCACGGCCGTGCACAGCAGCAGCCACAGCAGGCGGCCGGCCCGGCGCCTGCGCCGCAGCAGACGGCCGCCCCGGCGGACCGCCTCGCCGTGCAGGTCGGGCGGTACCGGGGGCGGGGTCCGTTCCATGATCCGGCGGGCGGCGGCCTCGCGTTCGACGCGGTTCACGACGGCGCCACCTTCGCGCCCAGCACCGTGGGCGCCGTGTCGCGGGGCGGGTGCAGCAGGGTGGCCGTCGCGCGGTCGCAGATCGTGTGCACGCGGTCCGTGGGCATGCCGAGCAGCGCGGCCGCCTGTTCCTCGGCCACCCCCTCGTACAGCCGCAGCACCAGGATCAGGCGCTCCTGCGGGGTGAGGGCGGCGAGGGCGCTGCCGGGGTGCGGGCGGGTGCGGCTCAGCGGACCGCCGTACTGGTGCCAGGCGGAGTTCGCGAAGCGCAGGGCGAGGAACTGGCGGGCCCGGTCGTACGGGTCCTCGCCGCGCAGCCGGTGCCAGCACGCGTACGTGTGCGCGAGCGCGCGGGTCAGCAGGCGGCGCGCGCGGGGGTTGGCGTCCGGGGCCTCGGCGGTCAGCAGCGTGGCGGCATGCAGCAGCCGTCCGGCCGCGCCCGCGACGAACGCCTCGAACTCCCGGGCCCGGCGGGCGTCCTGGGACACCTGCCGATCACGCACCGTGCCTCCCCGTCCACAGGGACCCCGGACACGGGTTCGACGGGGGCCCGGTCTCATATGAGGACAGGTGCGGGCCCACGGTCAAGAGCCGCGCGACACACGCGCGTGCCGGACGCACGGCCGGGACGATCCGTCACGCACGCGCGAGGGAGGGCGCGGATGGGAGGCCACCGAGGTCAGAGCACTGGTGTCAGGGAACCGATGCCGGCGCGCCGGTGCCAGGACGAGGACGTCAGCACACGGGTGTCAGGACACGGGTGTCAGCACGCGGGGTCAGGAGGCAGGGGCAGCAGGCGAGGTCAGGACGTCGGTGCCGTCGGCTCCGTGGTCGGCGGCATGGCCATGCGGGCGGAGAGAGCGCTGTTGAAGCGGGTGAGCAGCGCGCAGAACGTCTCGCGCTCCTCCGGCTCCCACTCCTGCGTCAACTCGGCCATCAACTGACGCCGCGAGGAACGCACTTCCTCCAGCCGCGACAGCCCGCGCGGGGACAGTTGGAGGACCACGGCCCGCCCGTCCTCGGGGTGCGAGGTGCGCTTGACGAGCCCGGTGTCGACCAGCGGAGCCACCTGCCGGGTGACCGTCGAGGAGTCGATCCCCATGCTCGCGGCGAGCGCCTTCACGCCCATCGGGCCTTCGTTGTCGAGACGGTTGAGCAGCAGGTACGCGGCGCGGTCCATGGAGTTGCGCACCTGTCCGACGCCACCGAGCCGGGTCTGTTCGGCACGGCGGGCGAACACCGCCACCTCGTGCTGCAGCGTGTCGAGGAGACCGCTGTCACCGACGGTCGTCATGTCCATCGACATTTCAGGTGTTGTGGGCATGGCCGGGGGCTCACTTCATGAAGAGTGCTGTAGTGGGGGACAGAGTACGCGGACAGGGGGCGAGCCGTACCGGCGCTGCGCAAACCGGTCTCGGAGCTTGGTCACACCCACGGCTTCGGCCTGTGAACTGCGAGACTTGAGTCATGAGCTACGGCACGGCTGACTCCTTGCGCCACGTCACCCTCGACGACGTACGAGGCGCCCAGAAGATGCTCGCGGGCATCGCGCGGGTGACCGCGATGGAGGGCAGCCGGCACCTGTCCCAGCTGGTCGGGGCGCCGGTGCACCTCAAGTGCGAGAACCTCCAGCGGACCGGCTCGTTCAAGCTGCGCGGCGCCTACGTGCGCATCGCCGGACTGCTGCCCGAGGAGCGCGCCGCCGGGGTGGTGGCCGCCAGCGCCGGCAACCACGCGCAGGGCGTGGCGCTGGCCTCGTCGCTGCTCGGCGTGCACTCGACCGTGTTCATGCCCAACGGCGCCCCGCTGCCCAAGATCAGCGCCACCCGGGACTACGGCGCGGAGGTGCGGCTGCACGGCCAGGTGGTCGACGAGACGCTGGCCGCCGCCGAGGAGTACGCGGCCGAGACCGGCGCGGTGTTCATCCACCCCTTCGACCACCCCGACGTCATCGCAGGCCAGGGCACGGTCGGCCTGGAGATCCTGGACCAGTGCCCGGAGGTCGGCACGATCGTCGTCGGCATGGGCGGCGGCGGGCTCGCGGCCGGGATCGCGGTCGCGGTGAAGGCGCTCAGGCCGGACGTGCGGATCGTCGGTGTCCAGGCGGAGGGCGCGGCCGCGTACCCGCCCTCGCTCGCCGCCGGGCACCCGGTCACGGTGCGCAACCCGGCGACGATGGCCGACGGGATCAAGGTCGGGCGGCCCGGCGACGTGCCGTTCGCGATCGTCGAGCACCTGGTCGACGAGGTCCGCACGGTCGGCGAGGACCAGCTCTCCGCCGCACTGCTGCTCTGCCTGGAGCGGGCCAAGCTGGTCGTGGAACCGGCCGGAGCCAGCCCGGTCGCCGCCCTGCTCGGGGACCCCGGCACCTTCGACGGGCCGGTCGTCGCCGTGCTGTCCGGCGGCAACGTCGACCCGGTGCTGATGGAGCGGGTGCTGCGGCACGGCATGGCCGCGCAGGGCCGCTACCTGGCCGTACGGCTGCGGCTGACCGACCGTCCGGGTGCCCTCGCCACGCTTCTCGGGGTGCTGACCGTGGTCGACGCCAACGTCCTCGACGTGAGCCATGTCCGGACCGACCCCCGGCTCGGGCTCTCGGAGGCGGAGGTCGAGCTGCACCTGGAGACCAAGGGGCCCGTGCACTGCGCCGAGGTCGAGCACGCCCTGCGCGAGGCCGGTTACACGGTCATCGACTGAACCGCCGCCCCCCGTTCACCCGTCCGCCCTCCCCACCCGGCCGCCTTCTCCGCCGCCCCCGCCCGGCCGCCGCCTTCCCTGCCCGGCTGCCTCCCCCACCACCTCCGTTCGGCCAGCCGTCCTCCCCGCCGTCCCCGTCCCCGCCCGCCGTTCCCCGCGACCGCTCATTCACTCGTTCGGGGAAATCCATCGACGGACGCGATACATCGCGTTATGGTGTGTCGTGTGGCCGCGTCATGGCCGCCGTACCGCTTGTGCATCCGACCGGCGCGCCCGCCCTCCGTCGCCCGGCGAAAAACCATAGGCGGGCCGAAGCTCGCATACCCAGCCTTTTCCGTGAATCCCCGACGACGTGGAGACCCATATGCCAGGCGCCATCTATGCCGAAGGCCTGGTCAAGACCTTCGGCGACGTAAGGGCATTGGACGGTGTCGACCTCGATGTCCCCGAAGGCACCGTCCTCGGACTGCTCGGGCCCAACGGCGCGGGCAAGACGACGGCCGTCCGCTGCCTGACCACCCTGCTCCGCCCCGACAGCGGCAGGGCGGTCGTCGCGGGAGTGGACGTGCTGAGGCAGCCGGACGCCGTCCGCCGCTCCATCGGCCTGTCCGGACAGTTCGCGGCGGTCGACGAGTACCTGACCGGCCGCGAGAACCTCCAGATGGTCGGCCGGCTCTACCAGATGCGGGCGAAGCAGGCGAAGGCCCGCGCGGTCGAGCTGCTGGAGCAGTTCCACCTCACCGACGCCGCCGACCGCCCCGCCAAGACCTACTCCGGCGGTATGCGCCGCCGCCTCGACCTGGCCGCCGCCCTGGTCGTCTCGCCGCCCGTGATGTTCATGGACGAACCGACCACCGGCCTCGACCCGCGCAACCGTCAGCAGCTGTGGGAGGTCATCAAGCAGCTCGTCTCCGGCGGCACGACCCTGCTGCTCACCACCCAGTACCTGGAGGAGGCCGACCACCTCGCCCACGACATCGCGGTCGTCGACCACGGCCGGGTCATCGCCAAGGGCACCTCCGACCAGCTCAAGGCCCGCACAGGCGGCGAGCGCGTCGAGGTCGTGGTGCACGAGCGCGAGCACATCGCGACCGCCGCCGAGGTGCTGCGCGGCTTCGGCAAGGGCGACACGACCGTCGAGGAACACACCCGCAAGCTGACCGTGCCCGTCACCGGCGGCGCCAAGCTGCTCGCCGAGGTCATCCGCGAGCTGGACACCCGGGGCATCGAGATCGACGACATCGCCCTGCGCCGCCCCACCCTCGACGACGTCTTCCTCTCCCTCACCGGCCACCTGGCCGAGGACGGGCCCGAGGCCGGGGGCGGGAGTGACGGCGAGGGCGCGGGGGAGAGCGCCGGCGACCAGGACCGCAGCAGGAGCACCCGCAGGAACACCCGCAAGGAGGCCGCGAAGTGAGTGCCGTCACCGACGCCACGCGGGTCGCACCCCCCGCCAACGCCGTCAGCCAGTCCTTCCGCGACTCCATGGTCGTCGCGAAACGCAACCTGATCCGGATGTCCCGCATCCCCGAGATGATCATCTACGGCCTGATCCAGCCGATCATGTTCGTGGTGCTGTTCACCTACGTCTTCGGCGGTTCCATGCAGATCGGCGGCAGCACCAGCGCCGCCGACTACAAGAACTTCCTGATGGCCGGCATCTTCGCGCAGACCGTCACCTTCGCGACCGCCTCCTCCGGGGCGGGCATCGCCGACGACATGCACAAGGGGCTCATCGACCGCTTCCGCTCCCTGCCGATGGCGCGCGGCGCGGTGCTGACCGGGCGCACGCTCGCGGACTCGGTGCAGACGGCGCTCACCCTGGTCGTCCTCGCCCTGGTCGCCCTGCTGGTCGGCTGGCGCGTCGGCTCCGACGGCGACACCAACGCCGCCAAGGTGCTCGCCGCCTTCGGCTGCTGCTCCTGCTCGGCTACGCGTTCACCTGGATCGGCGCCCTGATCGGCATGTCCGTCCGCACCCCCGAGGCGGCCACCTCCAGCGGACTGATCTGGCTGTTCCCGGTCACCTTCATCTCGAACGCGTTCGTGGACACCAGCCACATGACGCCGTGGCTGCGCCACATCGCCGAGTGGAACCCGTTCAGCGCCACCGTGCAGGCCTGCCGGGTGCTCTTCGCCAACCCCGGCCGGTCCGTCTCGGGCGCCTGGCCCATGCAGCACCCGGTCTGGGCCTCGCTGATCTACTCGGTCCTGATCGTCGCGATATTCCGGACGCTGGCGGTCCGCAAGTACCGCTCCGCCACCGCCTGACGCCCGGTACGACAAGGCCCCCGGTCGTCACGCGGACGCCGGGGGCCTTGGCAGGTCGTCGTCAGCCCGAGTACGCCTCGGCCTTGAGGATCTTCACGGAGGCCTTCTTGCCGTTCGGCAGCTCGTACTCCGCGTTCTCGCCCACCTTGTGGCCGATGACACCGGTGCCCAGGGGGGACTGCGGGGAGTAGGTCTCCACGTCGGCGCTGGCGTACTCGCGCGAGGCGAGGAGGAACGTCATGGTGTCGTCCTCGTCGCCGTCGAAGGCGATGGTCACCACCATGCCGGGCGCGACGGCTCCGTCCGCCGACGCCGGCGCCTCGCCGACCTTGGCGTTCTCCAGGAGCTGGGTCAGCTGGCGCACACGGAGCTCCTGCTTGCCCTGCTCCTCCTTGGCCGCGTGGTACCCGCCGTTCTCGCGCAGGTCGCCCTCCTCGCGCGCGGCCGCGATCTTGGCGGCGATCTCCGTGCGCGCAGGACCAGACAGGTACTCCAGCTCGGCCCTGAGCTGGTTGTACGCCTCCTGGGTCAGCCAGGTGACGTTCTCGCTGGTCTGGGTCACAGGTGCTCCTCGTCGGTACTGGGAATACAAAGCATCGCCCTACCCAGAAGCATGTTCCTCCACGGAAGGGCGAAACCACGAGCCTAACAATTCAACGGCGGAAGGGGGAGGACATAAGCCATCAGAATTGCGTCAACGCAGGTCAGTGCCTACGTATTCAGGATGACGTCAGTCGGAGTGGCAGCCGAGCAGCTCGGCCGTGGTGCCCCGGGCCGTGGTGCGGAGGGTGACGACCCTGTCGATCTGGGTCGCGGAGCCGGTGAAGCGGAAGTCCGCCCGGCCCACCTCGGAGCCGTCGGCCGCCTGGGAGCGCAGCGTGCAGTAGCCGGAGGCGCCGGCGTCCTTGTGGACTTCCAGGTGCGCCTTGACCGCGTCGGCGGAGGCGTCGAAGGTGATGACCTGGGCGCTGATCTCGTTCTGTCCGACGTAGAGGTAGGCCCAGTAGCCGACGAGGGCGAGCAGCAGGGCGCCCAGCACGGCACCCGCGGTCCTGAGCTTGCGGTCGGCGCGCTCGTCGGAGGAACGGCCGTAGCGGCCCTCGGGCAGCCGCGTGCTCGCGACGCTCATGATCGTCCTCTCCGGCGGAAACCCTCCCGGAGCCGGAAAGACCCGGGCCCCGGAATTATTCGCCTCTCGATTCGGTCACTATAGAAGCCTGCCGCCCGCCGCCCGACCCCCACCCCTCATCGACGTCCCTGCGGGACGACACTTTCTGGATTGCACCCCAAGACACCGGGGCGCCGACTTACCGAGGATTGAGTCTTGACTGACCAGCTGCGACTGATGGCCGTCCACGCCCACCCCGACGACGAGTCGAGCAAGGGCGCGGCGACCATGGCGAAGTACGTGTCCGAGGGGGTGGACGTGCTGGTCGTGACCTGCACGGGCGGGGAGCGCGGCTCCGTCCTCAACCCCAAGCTGCAGGGCGACAAGTACATCGAGGAGCACATCCACGAGGTACGCAAGAAGGAGATGGACGAGGCCCGCGAGATCCTCGGCGTCGCGCAGGAGTGGCTCGGCTTCGTCGACTCCGGCCTGCCCGAGGGCGACCCGCTGCCGCCGCTGCCCGACGGCTGCTTCGCCCTGGAGGACGTCGACAAGGCGGCCGGCGAACTGGTGCGCAAGATCCGCGCCTTCCGCCCGCAGGTGATCACCACCTACGACGAGAACGGCGGCTACCCGCACCCCGACCACATCATGACCCACAAGATCTCGATGGTGGCCTTCGAGGGCGCGGCCGACGCCGAGAAGTACCCCGAGGGCGAGTTCGGGCCCGTCTACCAGCCGCGGAAGCTCTACTACAACCAGGGCTTCAACCGTCCGCGCACCGAGGCGCTGCACAACGCCCTGCTGGAGCGCGGCATGGAGTCGCCGTACGGGGACTGGCTGAAGCGGTGGAGCGAGTTCGAGCGCACCGAGCGCACCCTGACCACGCACATCCCGTGCGCGGACTTCTTCGAGATCCGCGACAAGGCGCTGATCGCGCACGCCACGCAGATCGACCCCGACGGCGGCTGGTTCAAGGTCCCGATGGACCTCCAGAAGGAGGTCTGGCCGACCGAGGAGTACGAGCTCGCGAAGTCCCTCGTGGATACCTCCCTCCCCGAGGACGACCTCTTTGCGGGCATCCGCGACAATGCCTGACATGAGCGCAAGCGCAAGTCTGGCACTGTCGAACCTCGTCCCCCTCGCCAAGGAGGTCGACGAGAACAAGGTCACCCCCGGCGTCCTCGGCTTCATCGTCTTCGCGGTGATGGCCGTGGCGGTGTGGGGGCTGATGAAGTCCATGACCAAGCACATGCAGAAGGTCGACTTCAAGGAGCCCGCGGAGTCCAAGGCGGACTCCGCCGCTCCCACGGCCGACTCCAAGGGCTGACCGGCCTCACCCCGCGCCCGGTACCGGCACTCCCATCACCTCACGGGCGTGCCGGCTGGGTGCCATGCCCAGCCGCCAGGCCTGCCAGCCGGCCTCCAGGCTCACCCCGCGCTCCAGGAGCAGCCCGTACGCCGTGACGTACTCGGTCAGCTTCTCGTCCCGCAGCGGGTGGGCGGTGCGGGCCAGCTGCGCCAGCTCCTCCTGGGCCACCGCCGTGCCCACCTCCGTGCCGCCGGGCGCGGCATAGGGCAGCAGGGTGCAGCGCAGGAAGCGGGCCCAGTCCTCGCCGCGCCGGTCGCCGTACGACGCGAACAGGGCGATCGCCTCGTCGCACAGGGCCAGCGCCTGCGCGGTGCGCGCGTTGCCGGCGTCCACCACGGCCAGCTCCAGGCAGGTCCAGGCCTCGCCGTGCACGACGCCGATCCGCTGGAAGTCCGCGCGCGCGTCGACGAGGAGCTGCCGGGCGAAGCCAGAGTTGCGCAGCGAGCCGGTCTGCGCCGCCCGCTGGTCGCGGGTGACCCGGGCCGAGTGGTGGCGGGCGCAGGCCAGGCCGTACACGTCCCGCATCCGGGAGAACATCGTCCGCGAGCGCTCCAGCTCCCGCACCGCCGGATCCAGGTCGCCGGACTCCTCCAGCGCCTGGCCCAGGTAGTAGACCGTCCAGGCCTCGCCGCGCGCGTCCTCGTTGTCACGGTGCCGGGAGGCCGCCTGGCGCAGCGCCTCGATCGCGGGGGACGCGTCGCCGTCCACCAGCCGCGTCCGCGCCAGCTGGGTCAGCGCCCACGCCTCGCCGCGCGCGTCGCGGGTACGGCCGTAACGGTCCAGCGCGGCCCCCAACTCCTGTTCCGCGCGCGGTACGTCGCCCATCCGCAGCGCCAGCTGGCCGAGCTGGAAGTGCGCCCACGCCTCGCCGTGCACCGAGTTGCCCTCACGGTGCAGCACCAGCGAGCGGGTCAGCAGGTCCATGGCCTGCGCCAGCAGGCCCCGGTCGCGCTGCACCGCAGCCAGCGCGTGCATCGTCCACGCCCGGTCGGTGGCCAGCTCGGGCGCCGCCTGGAGATCCATGGCCTCCTGGAGCCGGGCCGCGGCCTCGGTGAGGTTGCCCTGGTGGTGCAGGGTGATCCCCAGCGAACACAGCGCACGGGCCGCGCCAGCGTCGTGGTGCGCCTCCATGTAGAGGTCGACGACCGAGGCGAGCGTGGTGCGCGCCTTGTCCAGCTCACCCAGCTGCCGGGCCGCGATACCGGTACGCCACTGCACCGAGCGCACCAGCAGCCCCTGGTCCACCGCCTGCGCCAGCTCGCTGATCTCGCCGAGCCGGTAGAGGTCGCCGCGCAGCAGGCAGTAGTCGCACAGCGCGCCCAGCAGGTTCTGCACGACCGCCTGGTCGACGCCCTCCGCGTGCCGGAGCGCCGCCGTGATGAAGCTCGACTCGTCGTCCAGCCAGCGCAGCGCCTCGTCGAGCGAGGTGAAGCCGTGCGGGCCGAACCGGTCCGACCGCGTCGACATGTTGCCGTCCACCAGCCGCAGCACCGAGTCGGCCAGCTCCGCGTAGTTCACGATCAGCCGCTCCTGTGCCGACGCGCGGTCGGCCGGCTCCTCCTCGTCGGCCAGCCGCGCCCGGGCGAAGGACCGGACCAGGTCGTGCAGCCGGTAGCGGTTGCCGCGGACATGGTCGATGAGTCCCGCGCGCGCCAGCACGGCCAGCTGCCGGCCCGCCTCGGCCTCGTCCGTCGCCAGCAGTGCCGCGGCCGCTGCCGCGCCCAGCGAGGCCCGCCCCGCCAGCGCCAGCCTCCGCAACAGCCGGCGCCCGGTCTCCGACTGGTCGGTGTAGCGCAGCCACAGCGCCCGCTCGACGGGCTCGACCGTGCCGTACGCGTCGAGGTCGGTGGCCAGCCGCAGCGGTGAACGCGTGCCCAGCGACGACCCCGCGACCCTGAGCGCCAGCGGCAGTCCGCCGCACAGCTCCCGGATCCGGTCGACCGACTGGGCGTCGTACGGGTCCGCCGCGTTCTGTGCCGCCGAGTTCAGCAGCTCTTCCGTGCCCGCCGCGTTCTGTGCCGCCGAGTTCAGCAGTTCCTCCGTGCCCGCCGCGTCCAGCGCCGTGACCGGCAGCCGGTGCACCCAGGCCGGCAGGTCCGCGGGCAGGTCGAGCCGCTCCCGCGCGGTGACCAGGATCAGGCTGTCGGAGCGCTCCGGGACCAGCGCCCGCACCTGTTCCGGGTCCGAGACGTCGTCCAGCACGATCGTCACCGCGAGCCCCGTCAGGTGCTGGTGGTACAGCTCGCTCAGCCGCTTGACCTGCTGGTCGGGGGAGGAGCGCTCCCGGAACAGCAGCTGCTCGCGCGGCGCGCCCAGCCGGTTGAGCAGATGCAGCAGCGCGTCCCGGGTCGTCAGCGGCGGCTCGCCCCGGCTGCCGCCGCGCAGGTCCACCACGACCGCGCCCCGGAAGTGGTCCTTCAGCTCGTGGGTGGCCCGGACCGCCAGCGTCGTACGGCCGGAGCCGGGCTCCCCGTGCAGGACGACGACCGTTGGGCGGGTCTCCGTGGTCGCCCGCGCCGACTGCGCCCACTGCCGGATCCGCGCCAGCTCCTGCCGCCGGCCGGCGAACGGGCCCGCCGGGTCGGGGAGTTGCCCGAACGACTGTTGCAGCACCGTCCGCCTGCGGGCCGCCGCGCTCTTGTCGGCGCCGCGCAGACCGGGGCCCTGCTTCCTGGGGCCGGTGGAGGCGTTGAACACCCGCTGCTGGTCGAGGAAGGGGCGGATGCCCCGTACCTCCAGCGCGGTCAGCCACTGCAGCCGCAGCTGCTCGGGACCGCCGGGCTGGCCGGCCGTGCCGGCGTGGTGATGGGCGGCCGGCAGATGGGAGCCGGCGACCTTCACCACCGTGGCGGCGGCGCCGATGACACCGACGGCCGCGCCCGCGCCGAACGCGGTGGCGGCGCCGGTGCCGAAGGAGAGGTCGGCGACGGTGGCCGCGACCGCGGCGACGGCCGCGACCAGCAGGGGAGTCCCGGCGCCCTCCCTGGCGTAGCGCTGGCCGAAGGTCTGCCGTGTTGCCGCCGTCTCGTCGAGCGCGTGGGTGTACGCCTCGTACTCCTCGGTGGCCGACTGCGCCATCGTGTTCATGTCGGCACGGGCGCGTGCGAGCAGGATCCGGCCGTCGACGCGACCGCCCGAGCGCCGGACCTCCTCCTCCACGGCTCGTACCAGCAGCCGGTCGGCTTCCGCCCGATGGGCGTCGCGCATGTCCCGTCCCCCTCTAGCGGCAACTCCTCTGCCTACGAGTGTCCTTGTGAAGTGGCGCGATGGCGAGGGGGCGACGATCAGCCGACGTGTGAGGGATCGGTGACGGCTTCCCGGCGGGAGGCCTCAGGAGACCCGGTAGGGCCGGTTGGACAGCGCCAGGAACACGCAGGCCGCGGCCAGAGCGGCCTCGGCCACCGCGCTCGCCAGTGCCTCCAGCAGCTGCGTGCCCACCGCCGACGTGGTGATGTCGAACCAGGCGTCCAGGACGGCGGCCGAGGCCGTCGCCGACGCGGTGAGACGGGCCCTGGGGTCCGCGCGCAGCCCCAGCAGGGCCGTTGCCGCGCAGCCGGTCGCCATGAGGACGTCCAGGCCGATCCAGGCCAGGGACCAGTGGTGCACCTCGGTGCTGGTGGGCAGCGTGAGCGCCAGCACCACCGTCCACGGCACGAGCAGCACGGAGGACGAGCCGAGCAGGATCAGTGCCCACCGCTTCGTCCGCTTCATCGGCCGCACCTTCGTCGTAGTCCACTGAACCAACGCGATCGACCCCCGTCTTGTTCCGCCGCCCCGCAACGCCGCCCCGCAACGCCGCCCCGCAACTCCGCCCTCGGCGGGACGCGCCGGGTGGGACGCGCCGGGCCGACCTGCGCTTCTACGCGGCATCGGACGCCGTGGGAGAGTGGGAGGGTGAACCGACTGGCCCATGAGACGTCCCCGTACCTGCTCCAGCACGCCGACAACCCCGTCGACTGGTGGCCCTGGTCGGCCGAGGCCTTCGAGGCCGCACGCGCCACGGACAGACCCGTCCTGCTGAGCGTCGGGTACAGCTCCTGCCACTGGTGCCACGTCATGGCCCACGAGTCCTTCGAGGACGCCGACACCGCCGCGTACCTCAACGAGCACTTCGTCAGTGTCAAGGTCGACCGGGAGGAGCGGCCGGACGTCGACGCGGTGTACATGGAGGCCGTGCAGGCCGCCACCGGGCAGGGCGGCTGGCCCATGACCGTGTTTCTCACGCCGGACGCCGAGCCCTTCTACTTCGGCACGTACTTCCCGCCCGCGCCCCGGCACGGCATGCCCTCCTTCCGGCAGGTGCTGGAAGGGGTCCGGGCCGCCTGGGCCGACCGGCGGGACGAGGTGTCCGAGGTCGCCGGGAAGATCGTGCGCGACCTCGCGGAGCGGGAGATCAGCCACCAGGGCGCCCGGCCGCCCGGCGAGCACGAACTCGCCCAGGCCCTCCTCGGACTCACCCGCGAGTACGACCCGCAGCGCGGCGGGTTCGGCGGCGCCCCCAAGTTCCCGCCGTCCATGGTCGTCGAGTTCCTGCTGCGCCACCACGCCAGGACCGGCGCCGAGGGCGCGCTCCAGATGGCCGCGGACACCTGTGAGCGGATGGCCCGCGGCGGCATCTACGACCAGCTCGGCGGCGGCTTCGCCCGCTACTCCGTCGACCGCGACTGGGTCGTCCCGCACTTCGAGAAGATGCTCTACGACAACGCGCTGCTCTGCCGGGTCTACGCCCACCTGTGGCGCACCACCGGGTCCGGGCTCGCCCGCCGGGTCGCCCTGGAGACCGCCGACTTCATGGTCCGCGAACTGCGCACCGCCGAGGGCGGGTTCGCCTCCGCGCTCGACGCCGACAGCGACGACGGGACCGGCAGCGGCGAGCATGTCGAGGGCGCGTACTACGTCTGGACGCCCGCGCAGCTGACCGAGGTGCTCGGCGACGCGGACGCCGACCTCGCCGCCCAGTACTTCGGCGTCACCGCGGAAGGCACCTTCGAGCACGGTCAGTCCGTCCTGCAACTCCCCCAGCAGGAAGGCGTGTTCGACGCCGAGCGGATCGAGTCGGTCAGGCGGCGGCTGCTCGCCGCGCGCGCGGCCCGGCCCGCCCCCGGCCGGGACGACAAGGTGGTCGCCGCCTGGAACGGCCTCGCCGTCGCCGCGCTCGCCGAGACCGGCGCCTACTTCGACCGCCCCGACCTGGTCGAGGCCGCCGTCGGCGCCGCCGACCTCCTCGTCCGGCTGCACCTCGACGACCACGCCCGTCTCGCCCGCACCAGCAAGGACGGGCGCGTCGGTGCCAACTCCGGTGTGCTGGAGGACTACGGCGACGTCGCCGAGGGCTTCCTCGCGCTCGCGTCGGTGACCGGCGAGGGCGTCTGGCTGGAGTTCGCCGGGCTGCTGCTCGACCATGTGCTGGCCCGCTTCACCGACCCGGAGACCGGCGCCCTCTACGACACCGCCTCCGACGCCGAACGGCTCATCCGCCGGCCGCAGGACCCGACCGACAACGCCACGCCCTCCGGGTGGACCGCGGCCGCGGGCGCCCTGCTCGGCTATGCGGCGCACACCGGCTCCGAGCCCCACCGCACCGCAGCGGAAAGGGCGTCGGGGGTCGTGAAGACGCTCGGTCCGCGGGTGCCGCGCTTCATCGGGTGGGGGCTGGCCGTCGCCGAGGCGCTGCTCGACGGGCCGCGTGAGATCGCGATCGTCGCACCGGGACCGGGCGACGAGAGCGCGACCGCCCTGCACCGCACGGCACTTCTCGGTACCGCCCCCGGTGCGGTGGTGGCGGTGGGGACTCCGGAGAGTGACGAGTTCCCGCTGCTCGCGGACCGCCCGCTCGTCGGCGGCCGGGCGGCCGCGTACGTCTGCCGTCACTTCGCCTGCGATGCCCCGACCACCGATCCGGACCGGCTGAAGGCCGCGCTGGGCGGCTGAGAGCACCAGAAGCGCAGGTCGGCACCGGGTGGGACAAGGGGGCGGAATTGCGCTCCTGTTCGGATAGATACCGCTTGCGGCACCGCCGTTCCGAAACATGCTATTTATCGGAGCGGCGGCTGGGCTTCACAGATCCCCCCTGGGCTCCCCACGGGGCGCGACGGAGGCAACTCACCGTTGCGCACAGGGGGTTTGTGATCTGGGGGGATCTTCTCTAGCTGACGTCTGTCCTCATCGCGGCCGTCTCGCTCGGGCTCGGTGACGACCGACGACTACACGATGGAACAGGTGGCCGACACCGTACCGCCGGCCCGGTGCACCGGGACCGCGACGCAGTGCGCGGACGGCAGCTGGGAGGTGCTGCCGACGCGGAACCCGGTCCGCTCCATGCACTCCGTCGTCCTCGACAACGGCAAGGTGCTGCTGATCGCCGGCTCCGGCAACAGCGAGGAGAACTTCGCCGCGGGCAGCTTCACCAGCGCGGTCTACGACCCGGCCGACGGCTCGTACAAGGTGATCCCGACGCCGAAGGACATGTTCTGCTCCGGGCACGTCCAGTTGCAGGACGGCCGGGTGCTCGTGATGAGCGGCGACAAGGCGTACCCGGTCGCCGGCGGGCTCGGCTGCGAGGGGTACAGGGACTCGTACGTCTTCGACCCGGTCACCGAGACCTACAGCAGGACCGACGACCTGAACGACGGCCACTGGTACCCGTCGGCGACCGAGCTGGGCAACGGCGACGTCATCTCCTTCGGCGGGCTGCGCGAGGACTCGTCGGGGTCGGTGACGGCGGAGTACTGGTCGGACGCCCAGCAGAAGTGGCTGGGCCTCGGCGACGTGCACCAGACCTGGCCGTACTGGGGGCTGTACCCGTCGGTGATCCTGATGCAGGACGGGCGGCTCTTCTACTCCGGCAGCCATGTCTTCGGCGACAACATCCCCGGGACCGGGGCCGCGGTCTACGACTACGACGCCAACACGATCACCCAGATCCCCGGGCTCCAGGACAAGGACGAGCGCGACCAGTCGGCGAGCGTGCTGCTGCCTCCGGCCCAGGACCAGAAGGTCCTCACGCTGGGCGGCGGCAACATCGACTCCAACCCGGACGCGAACCGGCTGACGGACGTCATCGACCTGAAGGACGCGAACCCGTCGTACGTCGCCGGGCCGCCGCTGCCGCAGGGCACGGTGGACCTGGGGAACGGCCCGGTGGCCGAGACCGGCGGCCAGGGCAAGATGTACGTCTCCGCCGTACTGCTGCCGGACGGCACGGTGCTGGAGACGGGCGGCGCGCTGCACAACCGGGCGGACCCGGTGTACGAGTCCTCGCTCTACGCCCCGGACACCGACACGTTCGACTCCGTGGCCGCGGATCCCGAGGCCCGCGGCTACCACTCGTCGGCGTTCCTGCTGCCCGACGGGCGGGTCATGGCCACGGGCGACAACCCCGGGAACGGGACCTGGAACCACGACGTGTCGATCTACACACCGCCCTACCTGTACCGGGGCACCCGGCCGGTGATCACGTCCGTCATCGACACCGAGTGGCAGTACGGCGACACCCAGCGGATCACCGTCGACCGGCCCGTCGCGAAGGCCGAGCTGATCCGTCCGGCGGCGGTCACGCACTCGTCCGACCCGAACCAACGGTCGGTGGATCTGCCGCTGTCCGTCGACGGCGACGACGTCGACCTCAACGTCACGAGCAATCCGAATCTGGCGCCGCCCGGGTGGTACATGCTGTTCGCGGTCGACGCGAACGGGGTGCCGTCGGTGGCCAGGTGGGTGCATCTGCAGGGGCCGGCCGCCCTCGGGGACGCCTCGGCGCACGTCCACTCCTTCGCGGACTCCCTCACGGGAGCGACCACGGGGGCGTCGAGGAAGCGGGCCTCGCAGCCGGTCGGTACGACGGTGTCCGGGTGCGATCGGCACTACGGGTCGGCCAACGTGTGTGTGCCGACGGCGTTTCCGGCGGGGGTGCGCAAGACGGCGGCGGCACGGTGCGCGTGGCTGAAGCTGAACCGGTACGGGCGCCTGGAGGTCAACGGGAAGGACGATCCGCTGGGCCTTGACCGCAATCGGGACGGAGTGGCCTGCGGGCGGGCCGATGTGCGGTAGCCGGGCGCGGGTGGTCCGTGGCCGGTCGCGCCCTTCCCCGCCCTGAAGGGGCGCTCAGGTCAACGGCGCCGGAGAGCGAGGGCGCGTTCCACGATGTGTTCCAGTCGGTCGTGGTGGGCGCCCTTCCAGTAGGCGCGGCCGCAGTCCTCGCACTGGGCGAAGACGTCGTACGACCGCTCGGTGCCGCCCTTCAGCTGGTCCGCCACCTGTTCCTTCGTCGCCTTTCTCAGCAGGCCGTTGCAGGCGGTGCAGCGGGTCCAGGGGGCGAGGCGGGGGGCGAAGCGGTCGAGGACGTCGTGGAGCTGGTCGTCGGGGCCGGTGCTGTAGACGTAGGCGCCGGCCCACAGTTCGCGGCGGCGCAGGAGGCCCCGGTCGCGGCTGAGCATGACGCGGCGTTCCGTCGCCGAGCGGGTCGCGAGGGCCGGGTCGCCGATGTCGGTCGACTCGTACGCCGTGTCCACGCCGAGCAGGCGCAGCCGGCGGGCCAGGGTGCCGAGGTGGACGTCGAGGAGGAAGCGGAGCGGCGCGCCGGGCACCTGCTGGGGGCGCTCCACCGGGCGTACGGCCACCCGCTCGCCGTGCGCGGGGATGTGGGCGACGGGCACCTCGCGGCCGTCCACCAGCAGGGTGCCGACCTCGGTGAGGGGGACGCCCAGGGACTCGATGACGTGGCCGAGGGTCGAGACGCCGTCGACGGCGAGCGGGTGGCTGCCCACGCGGCGGGCGTGCGGGACGAACAGGGCCAGCTCGGGGGCGACTTCGACGTGGATCTCGGAGGCGTTCACCTGGTCAGGATGGCACGGCGGGCGGCCGTGGGCTCAGGGGTTTCCCGGCGGCAGGCCGTGCTCGATGACGGTCAGGGCGCGGTCGAGGAGGGCCTCGAAGTCGGGCTCGTGCTCGTGCTCCGCCCAGTACATGGAGACCTCCATCAGGCCGCCGATGAAGGACATGGCGTAGACCCGGACCTCCAGGCTGCCGGGGTCGCGGCCGGTGCGCTCCCCGATGGCCTGGCAGAACATGCGTCCGGTGGACGACATGCTCTCCATCATCCGGGAGCGCACCGAGGGGACCGTGACCATCAGCTGGGTGCGCAGCCGGGAGACCGTCGGGTCGTCCTTGACGCCCAGCCGGATCGCCCGGTGCATGATGTGGCGGAGGGAGTCCGGCCACGGCTCGTCGGCGGGCCGGGCCCGGAGCTCCTCCAGGATGATCAGGTCGTACTCGTCGGTGAGGACGATGTCCTCCTTGGTCGGGAAGTACCGGAAGACCGTCGACGGCGACACCTCGGCCCGCTCGGCGATCTGCTCGATCGTCGTGGCGTCCCAGCCCTGCCGCCCGACCAGCTCGTAGGTCGCGGAGCGGATCGCCTCACGGGTCTTGATCTTCTTCCGTTCGCGAAGACCGAGCTGGGGGGAGGTGTGCGGTGCCGTCATGCTGGTCATTGTCCGGCATCGGCGGTGGCGGGGGCCACGGCCGGTGAATCGTTCCCTTCGGTTCGGCGGGCGGTGGGCGTGTCGGGCAGGAACGCGGCGGACAGCAGGGCGGTGACGAGCCCGGCGATGCCGCACACCAGCAGGACCAGGCCCATGCCGTGGACGTAGGAGGCGTTCGCGGAGGCGGCGAGGTGGGCGGAGCCGGTCCGTCCGGCGACGAGGTGGGCGGCGACCACGGACTCGCCTGCGGTGTGGCCGAGGGCGGCGGGCAGGCCGGTGGTGTCCAGGTGGTCGCGGAAGGTGCCCGCCAGGAGGCTGCCGAGCAGGGCGATGCCGATGGCGCCGCCGACCTGGCGCAGGGTCATCAGCAGGCCGGAGCCGCTGCCGGCCCGGTCCGCGGGGAGGGCGGCGAGGGCGCCGTCCATGGCGGGGACCACCGAGAAGCCGAAGCCGAGTCCGGCGACGGACAGCCACAGCGCGGTGAAGCCGTAGCCGTCGTGGACCGTCGTACGGCTGCCGAGGAGGGCGGCGAAGGAGAGGACGACCAGGCCGGCGGCGACGACGGCGCGTGAGCCGAAGCGTTCGACGAGGGGCTGGGCGGTGCGGGCGGCGACGATCAGGCCGCCCATCATGGGCAGCAGGCGCAGGCCGGTGCCGAAGGCGTCGTTGCCGAGGACCGCCTGGAGGTAGGGCGGCAGCACGAACATCAGGCCGGACAGCACGAACATGACCAGGGTGGCCGCGAGGGTGTTGAGCAGGAAGCCGCGGTGGGTGAGCAGCCGCATGTCGAGCATGGGGCGCTCGACCCGGCGTTCGCGCAGCACGAGGGCGGTGACGAGGACGGCGGCCGCCGCGAACAGGGCCAGCACCAGCGGGTCGCCCCAGCCGCGGTCGGGGGCCTCGATGATCGCGTAGATCAGGGCGCCGAGGCCGGTCGCGGTGAGCGCGGTGGAGAGCGTGTCGACCTCGGGGGAGGCGGGGTCGCTGGTCTCGGGGAGCAGGAAGACGCAGGCGGCGACGCCGATGGCGACCATCGGCACGTTGATCAGGAAGACCGAGCCCCACCAGAAGTGGTTGAGCAGCCAGCCGCCGATGATCGGGCCGAGCGGCAGGCCGAGCGCGGAGGCGGCCGAGATGACGCCGACGGCCCGGGTGCGCTCGTCCGCCCCGAACAGCGAGGGCAGCACCGACATCGCGAGCGGCATCACCAGGGCGCCGCCGACGCCCATGACGGCGCGGGCGGCGATCACCCAGGCCACGTCGGAGGCGAGGGCGCCGACGACAGAGCCGGCCAGGAAGACGGCGAGGCCGGCGACGAGCATCCGGCGGCGGCCGAAGCGGTCGCCGAGGAGGCCGGCCGGGAGCATCAGCGAGGCGAAGACGACGACGTAGGAGTCGGCCATCCACTGCTGCTGGCCGGTGGTGGCGCCGAGCTGCCCGGCCATGGTCGGCAGCGCCACGTTGAGGATCGTCATGTCGAAGCCGAGCACCAGCATGCTCGCGACCAGGGCGCCCAGGGCCCACCAGCGGCGGGGGTTGCGATACGTCTCCACGGATGGAGTGACAGTAGCCATGAAATGAGAGTAGCTCTCAAAAACCACTGAGTGTCAACAGAGAGTGGGTGCCGTAAGATGGGAATCCGTTGTGAGGGCATGAAAAATGGCCACGGCTCGGGAGCCGTGGCCACTCGGAAGAGGGGGGTGGAACTACGCGTGCTGGTACGCCACCAGGGAGATTCCGACGTAGTGGACGACGAACGCGGCCAGCGTGAACGAGTGGAAGACCTCGTGGAAGCCGAAGTAGCGCGGTGACGGGTTCGGGCGCTTGAAGCCGTAGACCACGCCGCCCGCGCTGTAGAGCAGGCCGCCGACGATCACCAGGACCAGCACGGCGATGCCGCCGGTGCGCATGAAGTCGGGCAGGAAGAAGACCGCCGCCCAGCCCATCGCTATGTAGCAGGGCGTGTACAGCCAGCGGGGCGCGCCCACCCAGAACACCCGGAAGACGATGCCCGCGGCGGCGGCCGCCCAGACGCTCCACAGCAGCCACTGACCCTTCGCCCCGGGCAGGAGCAGCATGGTCAGGGGTGTGTAGGTGCCCGCGATGATCAGGAAGATGTTGGCGTGGTCGAGTCTGCGCAGGATGCCGTCCATGCGCGGACTCCAGTCGCCCCGGTGGTACAGGGCGCTCACGCCGAACAGCAGACACGCCGTCAGGACGTAGATCCCGCAGGCGACACGGCCGCGCGGGGAGTCGGCGAGGGCGGTGAGCACGAGGCCCGCGATGAGTACGGCCGGGAACATGCCCAGATGCAGCCAGCCGCGCAGCTTGGGCTTGACCTGGTGCGGCAGGGAGAGCGCGGCGGGACCACGGCCGGTTGTCGGCGGGTCCGCGGGCGCGTCGGGGGCGGACGCAGTCATGCACCGCATCGTACCTACGGAACCGTAGGTTACGGGTCAGTCCAGGCCGACGGAGATTCCGGCAGTGGCCATCATCTCACGCACCCCCGTCGCGGGGACGGCGGTGTGCAAAAAGATCTCCAGCCGAACTCAATGTGGACGCAAAGAAGCGCAGGAAAACACGGAAACCGTGGCCTTCCTCACGTCGCTCATCTGTGACGCCCTCTGGACAGATGGGAGATCCAGTCGGAGGATCAAATGAGTGCGGTCGGCACCGGATGAGCGGCTACGAAGCGTCCGGGTCGCGGCCCCCACGGGGCGACAAGGTCCTCAGCGGACCAAAAAGAACAAAAATCCCTCATTTAGGAGCAATCGTGGCGCGCGACATCGCGGCTCCCACCGTCATCCCCACCCACCACCAGGAACTGATCTCGTGGGTCGACGAGATCGCCGAACTGACCCAGCCGGACAGCGTGGTCTGGTGTGACGGCTCCGAGGCCGAGTACGAGCGACTGTGCGAAGAGCTCGTGGCGAAGGGCACCTTCAAGAAGCTCGACCCGATCAAGCGCCCGCACTCCTACTACGCGGCCTCCGACCCGACCGACGTCGCCCGGGTCGAGGACCGCACCTTCATCTGCTCCGAGCGGGAGCAGGACGCCGGCCCGACCAACCACTGGAAGGCCCCCGCCGAGATGCGGGAGATCTTCAACGGCGAGAAGGGCCTGTTCCGCGGCTCGATGAAGGGCCGGACGATGTACGTCGTCCCGTTCTGCATGGGCCCCCTCGGCTCGCCGCTCTCCGCCCTCGGCGTGGAGATCACGGACTCCGCCTACGTCGCCGTCTCCATGCGCACGATGACCCGCATGGGCCGCCCGGTCCTCGACGAACTCGGCTCCGACGGCTTCTTCGTGAAGGCCGTGCACACCCTCGGCGCCCCGCTCGCCGAGGGCGAGGCCGACGTCCCCTGGCCGTGCAACCAGACCAAGTACATCTCGCACTTCCCCGAGTCGCGCGAGATCTGGTCCTACGGCTCCGGCTACGGCGGCAACGCCCTGCTCGGCAAGAAGTGCTACGCCCTGCGCATCGCCTCGGTCATGGCACGGGACGAGGGCTGGCTCGCCGAGCACATGCTGATCCTCAAACTGACGCCCCCGCAGGGCGAGTCGAAGTACGTCGCCGCCGCCTTCCCCTCCGCCTGCGGCAAGACCAACCTCGCCATGCTGGAGCCCACCGTCTCCGGCTGGACCGTCGAGACGATCGGCGACGACATCGCCTGGATGCGGTTCGGCGAGGACGGCCGCCTCTACGCGATCAACCCCGAGGCCGGCTTCTTCGGCGTCGCGCCCGGCACCGGCGAGCACACCAACGCCAACGCCATGAAGACGCTGTGGGGCAACGCGGTCTTCACCAACGTCGCGCTCACGGACGACGACGACATCTGGTGGGAGGGCATGACGGAGGAGACCCCCGCCCACCTCACCGACTGGAAGGGCAACGACTGGACGCCCGGGTCCACGACCCCGGCCGCCCACCCCAACGCCCGCTTCACCGTCCCGGCCGCGCAGTGCCCGATCATCGCGCCCGAGTGGGAGGACCCCAGGGGCGTGCCGATCTCGGCGATCCTCTTCGGCGGCCGCCGCGCCACCGCCGTACCGCTGGTGACCGAGTCCTTCGACTGGAACCACGGCGTCTTCCTCGGCGCCAACGTGGCCTCCGAGAAGACCGCCGCCGCCGAGGGCAAGGTCGGCGAGCTGCGCCGCGACCCGTTCGCGATGCTCCCGTTCTGCGGCTACAACATGGGCGACTACATGGCCCACTGGATCGAGGTGGCCAAGGGCAGGGACCAGGCCTCGCTGCCGAAGATCTACTACGTCAACTGGTTCCGCAAGAACGACGAGGGCGCGTTCGTCTGGCCCGGCTTCGGCGAGAACAGCCGCGTCCTGAAGTGGATCGTGGAGCGGCTGGACGGCCGGGCGGACGGCGTCCGCACGCCGATCGGCGTGCTGCCGACCCGGGACGCGCTCGACACCGACGGCCTGGACCTGGCCGACTCCGACCTGGACTTCCTGCTCACCGTCGACAAGGAGATCTGGCGCGAGGAGGCCGCCCTGGTCCCCGAGCACCTCGACACCTTCGGCGACCACACCCCGAAGGAACTGTGGGACGAGTACCGGGCGCTGGTCGAGCGCCTGGGCTGAGCCCCCCGCGAAAGACTCCGCGGCCGGTTGGGGGATGTGCCCTGACCAGCGATCGTCACGGCCGGCCGCGGTGCGAACCGGCGAGGCCGCGCACAACGGCGTGTGCGGCCCGTGGGCCTGCCGTCGCCCACCCGTCGGCCCCGACGGGCCCGGCGACGGCAGGCCTTCGCCTGTGCGGGTGCGGCCCCGGTCGCCCGCCGGGCATTTCCTGCGGCCGGCGGGCGCAAGGCGGCTCGTGGCGAGCAGGCCCGCAGACCGGCGCCGGGACGCCGGCGCCCATGTCCACACCTGGGCGGCGGCTCCACCCCGCCCCCGCCCAGCGCCGGCCTCTCGGTCACCGAGACCGGCCCGGCCTCCGTCACCCTCGGCGACCGCGCCACCTGCACCGTCCGCGCGACCAACGCGACCGCCTCCACCGCGACCGCCACCGGGATCACGCTGACCGACACCCTCGACGGCGGCCCGGGCAACGACACCGTGAACGGCTCCGCGGGCAACGACCGGATGACCACCACCGACGGCGTCTTCGCCAACGACACGGCCAACGGCGGCACCGGCTTCGACACCTGCACCACCGGCCCGGGCGACAGCCGCATCAGCTGTCCCTGAGCCGCCCACGGCCGGCCTCAGCCGTTGCGGTCCTCCAGGTACCGGGTGTGCGTCTCCTGGCGGCGGGCCTCGACGTCCCTGAGGCCGGCCGCCAGCCGTTCCGCCTCCTCCTTCAGAAGGCCCAACTGGCGCTCCAGATGCCGCTCCGGCGGCTCCTGCCCGGGGGCCAGACGCGTCCACCACCGGGTGCGGACGAAGCTGTCGACCGCCTCCGGGACGTCCTGCCGTACCGTCCGCGACAGAACATGGACGCCCTCCGGGTCCTGGGCGAGCAGCTCGGCCGGCCGGCCGGGATCCAGCAACGCCGTCAGCAGGTCCGTCAGTTCCGCCAGCCGCGCCTCGGCCGAGGCCGGCAGGCCGACCTCCGCCAGATAGGTCCTCAGCTTGTGGAAGTCGGCCCGCACCTCGCCCAGTTGGGCGGACGGCGTCGGGAACTTCGGCAGCGGCGGCCGCTCCGGCGGGGCGATCAGCGCGCCCGCGCCGTACAGACCCGCCACCACCACCGGCCAGTACGGCCCGGCCACGCCCGCGAACGTCAGCACCAGACCGAGCAGACCGCCCGCGCAGCCGCTGAGGTTCTTGCGGGACTCCAGACAGGCGAGCGCCCTATTGGTAGCCACGGATCTCCTCGAAGGCGCCGTCCAGGGAACCCTCCCGACCGTCGAAGAGACGGCCGCCGGTCAGGTCGGCGATGTGCTGGAGCTCGGCACGGGAGGAGTCGCCGAACAGGATGGGGAAGACCGGGATCTCGCGCCGGGCGGCCGACAGGCCCCGGTAGAAACCGTCGAACTCCGCCGCCTTCGCACCCGTCGTGTTCTCGCCGTCCGTCATCAGCACGATCGACGTGAACGCGTCCCCGCCCCCGCCCAGATGGCCGTACGCCTTCTCCAGCGAGGTGTAGATCGCCGTGTCGCCGTCGGCGTCCAGGGCCGCGGTGTCCTCGCGGATCGCGGCCAGGCCCGTCCGCGGGTCCGCCGGGTCGACGACATGCGTGCGCACGCTCTTGACCCCCGAGCCGAACGGCATCAGTGTCACCTCCTCGCGGTCCCGGAAGTCACCCGTGAGGTCGGTGAGGGCCTGCTTGAGGTGGTCCAGACGGTCGCCCTCCATCGAGCCCGAGGTGTCCAGGACGTACACCGTCCGGGAAGGCCGGCGCAGCTCGTTCTCGTACGAGTCCAGCAGCCCGTCGGCGACCGACCGGGAGCCCGGGAAGGGGAGTTCACGACGGCGCGTGGTGTCCAGACCGGCGGCCGGGGCGACCGAGGCCACCACCGGACGGCGGTGCGTGGTGTCCGTGATGAGCTTCTGCACCGCCGGGGTGCGCAGGTCCTCCGTCACCCTGCGGACGTCCTCACGGGTGGCCGCGGAACTGGCGGCGAGCGAGGAGAACGGGTAGTCGGCGGTGACCACGCCGTCGGTCGGGCGGATCACCGTGAGCCCCGGGACGCCCTTCAGCACCGACTCGTAGTTGAGCAGGGCGTCGACGTCGCCGCGCCGCTCGTAGGCCGCCGCCAGCCAGCCCGACGAACCCGAGGTCAGCTTCTGCCCCTTGAAGAACTCCTTCAGCTTCGGAGTCGCCTTCGCCACGTCCGCGTCGGTGAGCGCCGACTGCGCGCCGGAGAGCGCGGAGGCCACCGAGATCAGCGTGGAGAAACCGGAGTTGGAGCGGGCCGGGTCCGTCATGCCGTACGTCAGCCGGCCGGACACCACCGCCTGCTCGATCCGGGACCAGGTGACGTCGTCCGCCTTCCAGCCCAGGGCCTTCACGGTGGCCGTCCGTACCCCGATCGCGACCGGGCTGGACATGACCGGGGTCTCGGAGACCACCTTCCTCGCCGCGTCCGGGCGCAGTCGCAGATAGTCGTCGGAGGAGAGCCAGAGCGCGTCGTACGCGCCGTCCACCTTGCCCTCGGCGAGCATGTCGACCGCGTCCAGGGTGCCCATGTAGGTGGGGCGGACCGTGATCCCGGTGTCCTCGCGGATCCGGTCGAACACGACCGTCATGTCGCTGAGTTCGGAGGAGGCGAGCACCCGCAGGGTGCCCGGTTCGGCGGATCCGGCGACGCCGGGCGTCGGGACGCCGCCGCCGTGGTCCTGCCCGCCCGTGCAGGCGGTGAGCACAGCGGCCGTGGCCAGCAGGAGCGGGAGCACACGTCCTCTCATGCCTGGCCGCCCTCCAGCGCGCCCTTCGCGCGGCTGCGCTCCAGGTAGGCACCGGCCTGCTGGAGCTCGTCGGTCAGGGACCGCACGGTGCCGGCCATCGCCTCGGTCGCCTGGACCTTGTAGGTGTCGATCGCGTCCAGGGCGCGGTAGATCTGCTGGAACGCGGAGCGCAGCGTCTCGGCGCCGACGGCCGGGTCGGCGGCGATGCGCTGGATCTCCCCGCTCTGCGTGGCGAGCATCTCGGCGTTGCCCCGGATCAGCTCCTCGGTCGTCCCGCGCAACGCGTCGACCTGCTCGACGACCTTCTTCTGGGTGTCGAGCGCGGAGGCCAGCATCACCGATATCCGCAGCGCCGACACGGTGGTGGTGGCGGCGCGCTCCACCCCCTTGATCAGCTCGTCGTTGTTGCGGCGTACGACGTCCATCGCGAGGTAGCCCTGCGCGGACACCGCGAGCTGGGTCAGCAGGTCCTGGTGCTTCTGCCGGACCGGGAAGAGCACGTCGGCGCGGAGCGCGTCGGCCTCCTGGGGGTCCGGGAGCCGGGTGATGTGCCCCTCGACGGCGGTGTCCAGGGCCTGGGTGAGCACCACGTACTCCTGGAGCTTGCCCATGGTCTCCCACAGGCGCACCCGCTCGGTCTGCAACGCGGCGTTGTCGCGCCGCAGTTCGTCCTGGCCGCCGCGCAGCGACCCGACGATCCTGTTCAACGTGCCCTGTGCGGAAGCGTACTTGGCGACCTGGTCGCGAAGTCTGTTGCCACCGGGCAGCCGGGACAGGAACCTGCGTCCCCTGCCCGTCGGCAGGTCGCGCGGGTCCAGGTCCTCCACGACCCGGCGCAGCTCGACCAGCGACCCCGCCACCTTGGCCTGCGCGTCGCCGCCCTTGTCGGGCAGGCTGCGCACGGCCCGCTCCAGCATGCGGTTGGACTGGGCGGTGGCGGTGCGCATCTCGCCCGCGCCGAGGCCGGTGATCTCGCCGACCTTGCTCGCGAACTCCGGCGACCGCGCGTCCAGGGCGGCGAGCCCCTCGACGTAGCCGGCGGCCTTGCGCGCCATGTCCGTACGGACGCTGTCGTCGACCGGCACGAGCCCGCCGGCCTTCTCCCGCGGCACGGGTGCGACGGCCTCGGGCGGGGTGAGCGTGAAGACGTCGTCACCGCTGAGCGTCGGTTCGTGACCGCGCGGACTTATCTCGTCGAAGCTGCTGTTCACAGGAATCCCCCCGGTCAGCCGCGCGCCCGGCGGGCCATCTCGTGCAGCACCGCGGAGGTGGGCACGGGCGCCTGCCGGACGCCGGTCAGTGTCTGGTTGAGGTAGCCGGCCCGGTCGGCCGTGGCCTTGACGAACTCGGCGGAGTCGCCCTGCGGGCGGAACCCGTGCCTGACCGCGAGCCTGCGCAACGCCGGGTCGGTGCCGAGGAGTTCACCGAGCGCACGGCCCGCGTCGGTGAGCGGGACGACCGTGTGGTCGCTGGTGACCGTGGTGTCCGGGTAGAGCACCACGAGGTCGTCGGCGGCGCCGTGCTGTTCGGCGAGCAGCGAGACCACCTGCGACTCGTAGAGGAAGACCAGCGGGTTGCCGGCACCGCTGATGAAGTCCCGGAACACCGCGTCGCTGCTGGGCTGCTGGGCGCCCTGGACACTGACCAGCCGGTGCAGCAGCGGTGCGGTGCGCGCCACGTCCGCGTCGCTCGACACGACCTCGCCGCCGTTGGCGACGTAGGAGGCGGCGGCCAGGTACAGGGCGCCGGAGTTGGAGGTCCGCGGGTCGGTGCTGGTGATGTACAGCGTCCCGGACAACTCCCCGTGCGCCTTGGCCCCCTTGAGCTGCTGCCAGGTCCGGTCGTGCCGGGCGGCGTCCAGGTAGGCGGACATCTTCAGGGTGCCCTTGCCCTTGGCCCTGGTCGTGCCGTCGAGGACGGCGAGGCCGTTCGCCGCGAGCACGTCGGCCGCGCTGCGGTGGGCCACGACGACGAGCGGCGAGTAGAAGGGCCGGGGGAGCGGCTGGCGGGCGTGGTACTTCGCGGCCAGCGCGTCGGCCGGGGCCTGGCTCGAAGGGAACGCGAAATCGTACCCCTTCAGGTCCAGGTCCTCCATGGCCCAGGACCCCGATGCCTCCGTCTTCACGGTGTAGCCCCTGGCGGCGAGGGCCTTCACCACATCGGGATCGGCGAAGAAGTCCGACTTCTCCGAACCGATCACACCACGCACGGTCTTCGTTGCCGTGCCCTTGTCATCCCCGTCACGGCCTGCGACGACGGCGGCCACCACGCCACCGATCAGCAGCACCGCGAGGACGATTCCAGCGATACGTCTCACGTCGGGCAGCGTGCTCGCGGAACCCCACGTTCCTGGGTGACCCGGGTGAACGGGGAGTGAAGTGGACGTCCCGGATCACAACGCGGGGCGGGGCGGGGCCTGGGTGGGGCGGCTTGGTGCCTGCGGGGTGGGACCTGGGTGGGGCCGGGCGGGCCCTGGGGTGGAGCCGGGCGAGGCCGGAGCGGGGCCCGGGCCCGACCGGGGAGCGGCCGGGCCGGGCCCGGGAATGGCAACCCGGTCCGTGCTTCGCTGCGGGAGCGCGGACCGGGGCCGTTCCTGGTTCGTTCCGGGGCCGTTCCTGGAGGTGGCGGGTCAGCCGGCCGTGGTGAGTTCCGTGGCCGACGCGTGGGCGTCCATCCGCTCCGCCGCGAGGATCGCCGCCGCGGTGTCCGCGCGGGACGCCGCGACGACCAGCGCGCGGCCGGCGAGCGTGTGGGCACGCTCGTGGAGCGCGGCCGGCTGCCGGACCGCCGTCAGTGACGTGCGGACCGGCGTACGCCCGCCCCGCAGCCGGCTCACCTGCTCGACCAGCCGGGTCGCGGCGGCGTCGAGGTCGGTGGACGGCGTGAGGGCGCGCAGTTCGTCGGTGACGGCCAGCAGCGCAGCGAGGTGTCCGGCGAGCTGGATGTCCAGCTCCTCCTCGCGCGATCGGTGGGGGAAGTCGGAGGGCTTGCCGGCCATCGTGCTGTGGACTGACCCCTTGCGGGAAGAAGGGGTGCGGATCGGTTCGTACATGGGAGATGGCCTCCTGTGCGTGACAGGAAGCCATCCTAGCTTAGATCTCGTCTAAAGTTGACCGCGTTCACGGACGGTGGCCCGGCGGCTACCTATGGCTGGCCGTACCCGTCCAGGAACCGTCCGATCCGGGTGATCGCGTCCCGCAGGTCGCCGACCGTCGGCAGTGTCACCACCCGGAAGTGGTCCGGCTCCGGCCAGTTGAAGCCGCTGCCCTGGACGACCATGATCTTCTCCTGCCGGAGCAGGTCCAGGACCATCTGCCGGTCGTCCTTGATCTTGAAGACCTGCGGGTCCAGGCGCGGGAAGAGGTAGAGCGCGCCCTTGGGCCGGACACAGCTCACGCCCGGGATCTGGGTGAGCAGGTCGTAGGCGAGGTCCACCTGCTCCTTGAGCCGGCCGCCCGGCAGCACCAGGTCGTTGATCGACTGGCGCCCGCTGAGCGCGGCCACGACCCCGTGCTGGCCGGGCATGTTCGCGCACAGCCGCATGTTCGCGAGGATCGTCAGTCCCTCGATGTAGGAGTCGGCGTGCGCGCGGGGGCCGGAGACGGACATCCAGCCGACCCGGTAGCCGGCCACCCGGTAGGCCTTGGACATGCCGTTGAAGGTGAGGGTGAGCAGGTCCGGGGCGACGGAGGCGGTCGGCGTGTGCGTGGCGCCGTCGTAGAGGATCTTGTCGTAGATCTCGTCCGAGCAGACCAGCAGGTTGTGGCGGCGGGCGATGTCGGTCAGCCCGCGCAGCATCGCCTCGTCGTACACCGCGCCCGTCGGGTTGTTCGGGTTGATGACGACGATCGCCTTGGTGCGGTCGGTGACCTTGCGCTCGATGTCGGCGAGGTCGGGCATCCAGTCCGCCTGCTCGTCGCAGCGGTAGTGCACCGCCGTACCGCCGGAGAGCGAGACCGCCGCCGTCCACAGCGGGTAGTCCGGGGCGGGGACGAGCACCTCGTCGCCGTCGTCGAGCAGCCCCTGCATCGCCATCACGATCAGCTCGGAGACGCCGTTGCCGATGAAGACGTGCTCGACGTCGGTCTCGATCCCTATGGTCTGGTTGTGCATGACGACCGCGCGGCGGGCGGCCAGCAGACCCTTCGCGTCGCCGTAGCCGTGCGCCGTGGAGACGTTGCGGAGCACGTCCTCCAGGATCTCCGGCGGGCACTCGAAGCCGAAGGCGGCGGGGTTCCCGGTGTTCAGCTTGAGGATGCGGTGCCCCGCCGCCTCAAGCCGCATCGCCTCCTCGAGAACCGGCCCCCGGATCTCGTAACAGACATTGGCGAGCTTGGTCGACTGGATCACCTGCATGTCGGTGAGCTTACGGTGCGATAACGCCCGACGGGCGGTGTTTTCCACCACGTGAGACTCGGAGTGTCCCGATGGTTTGACCTGTTATCGCCGGTAGCTGTCTCGTGGGCCCCTTCCCTCCTTAGAATCCGCGTTCATGCCGAGACCTGCCGAGGAAGAGACCGGGGCGCCCAGCGTCTACCAGGCCCGGGGCGGACCGGCCCCCGCGTACGAGGAGTACCGGGATCCGGCGTCCGCGCACGGCTGGCTCAACGCGTACGACGAGACGCGTGAGCTGCCCCGGATCGTGCCGGGCGTGCCGGCCGTGTCGGATGTGCCGGGCGGGCCGGCCGTGCCGGATGTGCCGGGCGGGCCGGAGGCGGGGGTCGGGCGGGCGGGGCGGCGGCGGGCCGCGCGGGGTGCGGGGGGCCGGCGTTCGAAGCAGGTGGCGGTCGCCGTGGGGGCGGTCGGTGCCGCGTCCGCCGCCGCGCTGATCGCCGGCTTCGCCTTCTCCTCCTCGCCCGACGACACCCAGGGCGGCCAGGACCGTACCCGGCAGACGGCCGGCGAGGCGTCGGCGCCGGTGACCGAGGGAGGCGCGGGCGGCGCCTCCGCCTCCGCGGCCGCGTCGAAGGCCGTGCCGGCGACCGTGGCGACGCCGTCGGCGGGCGGTGCCGCGTCGGCCGGCGGGGTCTCCGCGGCCGGGTCCTCGGCGTCGGCCTCGCCGTCGGCGTCCGCGGCGAGCGCCTCGCCGGACGCCGATGCCACGCGCGGCGCCGGTGCGACGCCCTCCACGGCCGCCACCACGGCCGCCCCCTCCGTGAGCGCCTCGTTCGACGGGCACGGGTGGGGGCGCGGGCGCGGCGGCGGCCGGGGCCGCTGAAACGCGCCAACGCCCGTCCTGAAACAACTCCTTGCCCAGCCGTCCCGCTCCCCTCACAATGCACATGACAAATCAACGGGTGGCCGGAAGATCTCCGGTCACCTCGTCGCATAGAGGGGACCCCCACATGAACAAGCCTCTCGTCGCCGCGCTCGCCTCCCTGGCCATCACCGGGGTCGGCGTGGCACCGGCGGTCGCCGCACCCCGGGCCGAGGCGGCCGCGGCCGCGGTGACCGTGAACTACGCGGGCACGGTCTCGCTCAGCAACTGCTCCGGTTCCGTCATCCGCTTCCCGAACTCCGCGGACACCGACCCGGCGCTGGTGCTGACCAACGGCCACTGCCTGGAGACCGGCTTCCCCGACCCCGGCGAGGTCATCACCGGCCAGTCCTCCAGCCGCACCTTCGGCCTGCTGAACGCGTCCGGCACGCGCGTCGCCACGCTCCGCGCCAACCAGGTCGTCTACTCCACGATGACCGACACGGACGTCACGATCTACCGCACCACCACGACGTACGCCGCGATCAACAGCTCCTACGGCATCAGCCCGCTCACCCTCAGCGACACGCACCCGACCGCCGGCACCGCCATCAAGGTCGTCTCCGGCTACTGGAAGACGACCTACAGCTGCAACATCGACGGGTTCGTGTACCGGCTGAAGGAGGGCGACTGGACCTGGAAGGACTCGGTCCGCTACACCTCCGCGTGCGACACGATCGGGGGGACGTCGGGGTCGCCGGTCATCGACACCAGCACGGGTCTGGTCGTCGCCGTCAACAACACGGGCAACGAGGACGGCGAGCGGTGCACCGTCGACAACCCGTGCGAGGTCGACGAGAGCGGCAACGTCACCGTCCGGCAGGGCATCAACTACGCCGAGGAGACGTACAACATCCCGGCGTGCTTCACCACGGGCAACGTGCTGAACCTCGGCGCGAGCGCGTGCACGCTGCCCAAGCCGTAAGGGGCGGCGGGCGCCCCTAGGGGGATGCTCTGCGTACCGCCCGTCCCGCCAGTACGTCCGTTCTGCGGCCGTCCTCGATGACGAAGCGGCCGTCGATCAGGACGTGCGGGATGCCGGCCGGCGGGCGACGGGGTTCCTCGAAGGTCGAGCCCGCCGCCACCGTCAGCGGGTCGAGGAGGACGAGGTCGGCCCGGTGGCCCTCGCGCACGAGTCCGCGGTCCGGCAGGCGCAGCCGGGCCGCGGGGCGGGAGGTGAGGTGGGCCACGCACTCCTCCAGGGAGAGGACGCCCAGCTCCCGTACGTAGTGGCCGAGGTAGTGCGGGAACGTGCCGTAGGCCCGGGGGTGGGGTTTCGCGCCGTGCAGGATGCCGTCCGAGCCGCCCGTGTGGACCGGGTGGCGCATGATCGCGCGGACGTTCTCCTCGTGGCCGACGTACTGGAGGATCGAGGACGCGAGGCGGTCGGTCAGCAGCAGGTGGCGGGCGGTCGTCCACGGCGGCTCGCCGCGTCGCCGCGCCGACCGGGCGACCGTGCGGCCGACGAAGTCCGCGAGCGCGGGGTCGGCGACGCCCGAGATCTCGATCGTGTCCCACTCGACCGGGACGCCGTGGCAGCCGTCGGAGCCGACCGCCTCCAGGTGGTGGCGGATCCGTTCGGACGTGCCGTCGTCCGCCAGCCGGGCCAGGGCCGCCTCCGGGCCGCCCTCGTGCGCCCAGCTCGGCAGCAGGGCCGCGAGGGTGGTGCTGCCGGGGGTGTAGGGGTAGGTGTCGAGGGTGATGTCGGCGCCCGCCGCGAGGGCCTGGTCGAGGAGGGCGAGGAGTTCGGGGGCGCGGCCCTCGTTCACGCCGAAGTTCATGGTGGCGTGGGCGAGATGGAGCGGGCAGTCCGCCTCGCGGGCGAGGGAGACCATCTCCGCGTAGGCGTCGAGGGCGCCCGCGCCGTAGGAGCGGTGGTGCGGGCAGTAGTAGCCGCCGTAGCGCGCCACCACCCGGCACAGTTCGGTCAGCTCGGTGTTCCCGGCGTACATGCCGGGGGCGTAGGTGAGCCCGGAGGACATGCCGACCGCGCCCTGCTCCATCCCCTCGGCCACCAGCCGCCGCATCCGGTCCAGCTCTTCGGGCGTCGCCGCGCGGTCCTCCCAGCCGACGGCGAGCGCGCGGACCGTGCCCTGGGGGATCAGGTAGGCCGCGTTCACGGCGATGCCCGCGTCGAGGCGGTCCAGGTACTCGCCGACCGAGCGCCAGTCGAAGTCGATGTCGTCCCCGTGGCCGTTCCAGCCCGCGACGGCCCGGCGGACCTCCGCCAGGGTGCGGTCGTCGACCGGGGCGTACGACAGCCCGTCCTGGCCCAGGACCTCGAGGGTCACGCCCTGCGCAGCCTTGGCGCTGTGGTCGGGGTCGCGGAGCAGGGCCAGGTCGCTGTGCGCGTGCATGTCGATGAAGCCGGGACACAGGACCAGGCCCTCGGCGTCCAGCTCGCGCACCGCGCGCGGGCGCTGGCAGCCGGCCGCCGCGGCCTCCTTGACGATCGAGACGACGCGGCCGCCGTCGACCACCACGTCGGCGCGGTAGGAGGGCTCCCCGGTGCCGTCCACGACCTCCGCATCCCGGATGACGAGCTGTTCCACGACGGGTCCTCCTAGAAGAACGTGCGGATGTAGTCGACGACCGTCCCGTCCGCCTCGGCGACCGGGATCAGCTGCCACTTGTCGAAGGACGTGCAGGGGTGCGAGAGGCCGAGGCCGATCCAGTCGCCGACCCGGAGGTCCGCCCCGGGGGCGGTGCGCAGCCAGGTGTGCTGGTCGGACAGGCCGGTGACCTCGATGCCGGCGGCCGGGCGCTCGGTGCCGTCCCGGCGGACCGTCCGGGCGGAGGGGAGACGGAGGTCGTGGGCCGCGTCCCGCTTGCCCGCGTTGGCGAAGGCCTGGTCGGCGCAGGGGCGGGAGACGATCTGCGCCCAGAGCCGGAAGGCCGGCTCCAGGGAGCCCTCCCCGGGGACGCGGTTGAAGGGGGTGATGTCCTGGTAGTGCCCGTCGTCGTGCGAGACGTACGCGCCCGAGCGCAGCAGCTTCAGTACGGGGGAGGAGAGTTCGGGGATACCGGCGAAGACGTCCGCCACCGCGTCGAACCAGCCGCTGCCGCCGGCGCTGACCACGATCTCGGTCAGGCCCGCGAACCGCCCCGCCTCGTCGAAGCCGGCGGCGAGGTCGACGAGGCGCCGCAGATAGGCGTGGACGCGGTCGGGGGTGGCGTCCGGGACCTCCCCCTCGTACCCGGCGACGCCGACCAGCCGGAGCGTCCGCGTCCCGGCCACCGCGTCGGCGACCGCCGCGCACTCCGCCTCCGTGCGGACGCCGGTGCGGGCGCCCTCACCGGCGGCGAGTTCGACGACGACGTCCACGGGGCGCGGGGTCCCGCGCAGCGCCGCGTCCATGAGTTCGACGCCGCGCACGGAGTCGACGTAGCAGACGAGGCGGAAGTCCTCGTCCCGGTCGAGTTCGGCGGCGATCCAGTGCAGCGAGGGGGCGTCCACGAGTTCGTTCGCGAGGAAGATCCGCCGGGTGCCGAACGCCCGCGCCACCCGCACCTGGTGCGGCACGGCGAGGGTGATGCCCCAGGCGCCGCGCGCGGTCTGGCGGTGGAAGAGCTGGGGCGCCATGGAGGTCTTGCCGTGCGGGGCGAAGGCGAGGCCGTGGCGCGCGGTGTACGTCTCCATCAGCGCGAGGTTGTGTTCCAGGTGCTCGGCGGAGAGGGCCAGGACCGGGGTGGTGAAGCCGTCCGAGAAGAGGTTGCGGCGCTGGGCGGCCAGCTCGCCGACGGTCAGCCCGGCGGCGTCCGGCGGGAGGCCCTTGAAGCGGTGGTCGACGCGTTCCTCCGCGAGGCGGGCGAGCGCTTCGGTGCCGGTGTCGAGGGACACGGAGCCTCCCTGATCTGGTTGGTTGCACCATGTGCAACGTCCGTTGCGTATGTCGCTTGCCGCTGTCTAACATCCAGCCCGACGCCGGGTCAATGGAGCCCGCCGCGCCCCGCGACGACGAGGAGCCACCACCATCGTGAAGGCCACGGACGCCGATGACACCGCCGACGTCGTGGATGTCGTCGCGCTCGGCGAGTCCATGGTCGCGTTCCTGCCCGCCCGGCCGGGGCGCCTCGCGGACGTCCCCTCCTTCGACCGCGCGATCGGCGGCGCCGAGTCCGACACGGCCTGCGCGCCGGCCGCCGCCGGGCACACCGTGCGGTGGGTCGGCCGGGCCGGCGCGGACGGGTTCGGCGATCACCTGGTGGCCGCGGTCGCCTCCCACGGCGTCGACGTCTCGCACGTGGGGCGCGACCCCGTGCGGCCCACGGGGGTCTACTTCCGTACGGCGGGGGACCGGGCGACGGACGCGCACGAGGGGGCGTACTACCGGGCGGGGTCGGCCGCGTCCGCGATGTCGGTGGCCAACACGGACCTGGCGGCGGTGCGCGCGGGACGGATCCTGCACCTGCCGGGGATCACCGCGGCCCTGTCGGCCGGCTGCCGGGCGCTGCTGCGCGAGCTGACGGCTCCCGCCGGGCGGCGGCCACTGGTCTCGTTCGACGTGAACCACCGCGCCGGGCTGTGGGGTTCGGGCGACGGCTCGCGGATCCTGCTGGAACTGGCGCGCCGGGCCGACCTCGTCTTCGTGGGCGAGGACGAGGCGGAGCAGGCGTGGGCGGTGACGGGCGGACCGCAGGCGGTCCGGGAACTGCTGCCGGAGCCGGCGGTGCTGGTCGTCAAGCAGGGGGCGGAGGGGGCGACGGCGTTCGTTTCGGACGCGGCCCGGCGGGGGCCGGCCGCGCGGTTCCCCGCACCCCTCACGGGGCACGTCGTGGCCACGGGCACGGGCGGCTCGGGCGGGCGCAGCGGCACCCCGCAGGCGCGGGTGAGTGCGACCCCGCCCCCGGCCGGCACCCACGGCACCTTCGAACCCGCCCCCGCCGTCGACGTGGTGGCGAGTGCCGGCGCGGGTGACGCCTTCGCCGCCGGGTTCCTCTCCGGCGTCCTGCGCGACCTGCCCGTACGGCGGAGCCTGCGGCTCGGCCACCTCTTCGCCGCCGCCGCGCTCACCGCGCCCGGCGACCTCGCCCCGCCGCCCGCCCGCGACACCGCCGACCGCCTGACCGCCCTCGGCGACGGCGCGTGGGGGAGACTGCGACTCGGCCCCGGCCGGACGCAAGCCGACGCGGCCCAGGAGGAGGGACACACCCCATGAGCCAGACCGTCGACCGAGCGCTGAGCATCCTGCCGCTGCTCGCGGAGGGCCCCGCCGACCTCGGCCGGGTCGCCGACCGCCTCGGCGTGCACAAGTCGACCGCGCTGCGGCTGCTGCGCACCCTCCGCGAACACGGCCTCGTCTACCGCCAGTCCGACCAGCGCTACCGCCTGGGCGCCCGCCTCTTCGCCCTCGCCCAGGAGGCGATGGAGAACCTCGACGTCCGCGAGATCGCCCACCCCCACCTGGCCCGGCTCAACGAGGCCTGCGGACACACCGTCCACCTCGCCGTCCTGGAGGAGGGCGAGGTCCTCTACATCGACAAGGTCGAGAGCCGCTACCCGGTGCGCATGTACTCGCGGATCGGCAAGCCCGTCGCCGTCACCGTCGCCGCCGTCGCCAAGCTGCTCCTCGCCGACCTCCCCGAGCCCGAGCGGCGCGCCCTCACCGACCGGCTCGACTACCCCATGTACACGGCCCGTTCGACGCCCGACGCGCAGGCCTTCCGCGCGGAGCTGGCCAAGGTGCGCGAACAGGGGTGGGCCACCGACCTCGGCGGCCACGAGGAGTCCGTCAACTGCGTGGCCGCACCGATCCGCGGGGCCGACGGGCGGGTCGTCGCCGCCATGTCGGTCTCCGCGCCCAACGTCGTCGTCACCGCCGACGAACTCCTCACCCTGCTGCCCCGGGTGCGCCGTACGGCGGACGCGATCAGCGGTGAGTACTCCGGCCGAACCCCGATCAAGGAAGCCCCCTGATGACCGAGAAGACCGCGCTCACCCCCAGCACCCACACCACCCCGCCCGCGAGGTTCTCGCACGGTGTGCGCAAGGGCAACATCCTCCAGGTCGCCGGCCAGGTCGGCTTCCTGCCCGCCGAGGAGGGCAGGCCGCCCACCCCGGCCGGCCCGACGCTGCGCGAGCAGACCCTCCAGACCCTCGCCAACGTCAGGTCGATCCTGGAGGAGGGCGGCGCCTCCTGGGACGACGTCATGATGATCCGCGTCTATCTGACGGACGTGGACCACTTCGCCGAGCTGAACGGCGTCTACGACGCCTACTTCGAGGCGCAGGGCCTCACCGCCCCGCCCGCCGCCCGCACGACCGTCTACGTCGGTCTGCCCGCCGGCCTCCTCATCGAGATCGACGCCCTCGCCGTACTCGGCTGACCGCTTCCGGCCCGGACCCCGCACACCGTACGTCCGGGTCGCCGTACCGGACGGTCGTCAGGTATTTCGGCATCAGCGAGCGCGACACGCTGCGGACCTGGACCGTGCTGGAAACGGTGCTGTCGGTGGCCGGCTTCGCGGTGGCGGCCGTCCTGAGCGTCTTCGTGCAGGCACCCCGTACCGGCGTCCTCGTACCGGTGTCCCCGTGTAGGCGTCTGATAACGAAGTTGGGTCCGGCTGTGTCCGGCACAGGTTCTTCGACCATACTGCCCGCTGTGGAGCAGCGCATAGGAGCCAACAGCCAGCCCCTGGAAGGCGCCGGATTCGACCCGGCCTTCATCCCCGGGCTCACCTCACCCGCGTCCCCCGAGACGGCGGACGCGGTGCCGGAGGAAGAGGCGCCGCAGGACGCCGTGGCGGAGAGCGCCGAGGCGGCGGCCGAACCGGCGGCCGAGGCCGGGGCCGATGCCGACGCCGACGCGGAGGACACGGCGGACGGCGGGGAGGAGACCCCCGAGGGTCCCGTCTTCGAGGCCGCCGACCGCCGCGCCAGGATCGTGGCCGACGCCAAGGGCGTCCGCCTCGCCCTCGACGAGGAGAAGTGCGAGTTCCGCTGGGACGAGATCGGCGCGGTCGAGACGGAGGCCCCCCGCTTCGGCAAGCGCTTCACGATCACCGTCCACACCCCGGACCGCCGCTGGTACCCGATAGAGATCGAGGCGACGGCCCGGTCCCGCTTCAAGGAGTGGGAGGAGCAGCTGGACGCGGTCCTGGACGCGTACTTCGACGACGGCGCCGACGAGAAGGACACGGACACCGGCACCGACGCCGACACCGTCACCGGGACCGACGCCGACTAGGGACGCCGGGAAGCGGGCGCGTCAACCGCAGTACTGCGCCTCCTTCCCGATGGACCTGTACATGCAGTCTGCGTTCTCCAGCAGCTGGAACACCGCGTCCCGGTTCCGGGAGGTCTCCCGCTCGATCACCTCGTCGGGCGGGTAGAACCCGCCCCCGGAGCTGGACGTCGGGTACATCTCGAAGGTGTAGTCGAAGATCTTCTGCGTGCCCCACAGGTAGTCGTCGATCGACCCGTCCGTGATGTACAGGTCGCTCGACTGCTCCGGTGTGTACCCGTTGCTCGCCGCCATCCTCTGCCCGACCGCCTTGAACGCGGCCGCGTCGTCCGCCGTCATCCCGGTCGCCGTGTCGGCGGTGGTGTACCCGTACGGCCACAGCACCAGCTCGCTGTAGGTGTGGAAGTCGATGCCGGCCGTGATCTGCTGCTTGCCGCCGACGACCCGGCCGCGCACGAAGTCCGCGACCACCTTCACCTCGGGCGCCGACTCGGCCGACGCGCCCCGGTAGGTCTCGGACGACGTCGAGCCCGAGGAGCCGCCGCAGCAGCCCCACTTGTAGTCCCAGTTCCGGTTCAGGTCCGTACCGACGTACGAGGAGCCGGAGTTGGGCTGCCGGTTCTTGCGCCACGACCGGTAGGAGCCGGTGGCGATGTCGTACTCGCCGCCGTCCGGGTTGAGGTCCGGCACGATCCAGATCTCGCGGCTGTCGACGATGCTCGTGACCCGGGAGTCGGAGCCGTACCCGGCGCCCAGCTCCCGCAGCAGGTACAACGCCATCTCCACCGTGAGGTGTTCGCGCGCGTGCTGGTGGAAGGTGAGCAGGACCTCGGGCTCGTTCTCGTCGGTCGCCACGTTGTCGCTGACCTTGATGGCGACGATGTCCCGGCCCTGGTACGACGTGCCGATCACCTGCTTGCTCATGATGCCCGGGTAGGCGGCGAGCCGCTGGTCGATCTCCGTGTTCATCTCGGCGTAGTTGTGGTACTTCGCGTCGGCCGTCGGGAAGTCGAACAGCCGCAGTCCGTCGGCGGCGCCCGACCGGTCCGGGGCCGCGCCCAGGGGCGTGACGTCGTAGCCGAGCCGCTTGAGCGCCGCGATCTGCGCGGCCCGTCCGGAGACGACGACGGTCTCCTCGTCGGCCTCGTCCACGGTGACGCCGGTCCGCTGGATGGCCGTGCGGGTCACGGGGGTGGTGCTCTGGTGGATCTCGTACTGCCGGACGTCGTCGGTGGAGGGCGCCGCCGGGCGCGCGCCGTCGGCGGCGGCGTGCGTGGCCGTCGCCGGGACCGGGGCCGCGAGGGCGAGGGCCAGCAGGGCGCCGAGTGCCGCGGTCCGTCCGGTGGAGCGGGCGCCGGAGCCGCGTATGCGAAGTCGCATGAAGTCTCCTGAGGGAGGTGGGGGTGGTTCAGTGCGACGTGCCTGTGAAATCGCTGTGCGGATGCCGCACATCGTCCTGGGAATGGCATGAACAGGTCAAGATAGTAAAATCAGCCGTGTACGCCGGTACCGGTCCGAGGGGTCGCGCAGTGTACGCGCGTACCCGCCCGCGCAGGCCGCCCCCGCCGAAGTGCACCCGCCCGCGTGACCCCCGTGTGCGTTCCCCCGGCCGGCCGCGGGACCGTGGACGGACGGCCGACAGGAGGGCTGGCTGACCATGGGCGGATCGGCGCCGCGCGGGGGCTGCCGGCTACCGGTCGAGACGACCAGCTTCGTCGACCGGCGGGCCGAACAGGCGGCTGGACGCGAGCTGTTGGCCAAGGCGCGGCTCGTCACCCTCACCGGTCCCGGCGGCGTCGGCAAGACCCGGCTCGCCGCGCACATCGCGGCCCGCGTCGAACGCGCCTTCCCCGACGGCGTCCGCTACGTCGCGCTCGCCGGCCTCCGCGACCCGGAGCTGGTCCCGGTGGCCGCCGCCGACGCCGTCGGACTGCACGACCACTCCAACCGGCCCGCCCTGGACGCGCTGGTGGAGCGGCTCCGCGACCGCCGGCTGCTCCTGGTCGTCGACAACTGCGAGCACCTGTCGGCCGCCTGCGCCGCACTCGTGGCGGCCCTGCTGCGCGGCACGACCGGCGTCCGCGTCCTCGCCACCAGCCGGCACCGCCTCGGCCTGACCGAGGAACACCTCATGGAGGTACGGCCGTTGCAGGTCCCCGACCCGGACGGCGACCTGTCCGCCGCCGGGTCGCACGCGGCCCTCGCCCTCTTCGCCGACCGCGCCGCCGCCGTCCTGCCCGGCTTCCGGCTCACCCCCGCCAACCGCACCGCCGTGGCCCGCCTGTGCCGCCGCCTCGACGGGCTCCCGCTCGCCATCGAACTCGCCGCCGTCCGGATGCGCGTCCTCGGCCTCGACCAGCTCCTCGCCCGCCTCGACGACCGCTACCGCCTCCTCACCGCCGGCAGCCCGGCCGCCCTGCCCCGCCACCAGACGCTGCGCGCCGCCGTCGACTGGAGCCACGAACTGTGCACCGCGGCCGAGCAGTCGGCCTGGGCCCGGCTCTCGGTGCTCCCCGGCACCTTCGACCTGGAGACCGCTGAGGCGGTGTGCGCGCCGGACGGAACCGGGGCCGACACCCTCGAAGCCGTCGCCGGACTGGTCGACAAGTCCGTCCTCGTCCGCGAGGACCGGGAGCGGGGGGCCGGTGTCCGCTACCGGCTGCTCGACAGCCTCCGGCACTACGGCCTCGAACGGCTGCGCGAGTGCCCCGGCGAGGAGGCCGCCGCCCGGCGGCGGCACCGGGACTGGGCGCAGGCGCGGGCCGCCGCCTGCGAGGCCGCCTGGTTCGGACCCGGGCAGCGGGAGATCGTCGCGTGCCTGCGCGCCGACCAGGACAACCTGCGCGCCGCCCTGGAGTTCAGCCTCGGCACGCCCGGCGAGGCCGGGGCCGCGCTGCGGCTCGCCGGCACCCTCTGGTTCTACTGGCACGCCTGCGGCGCCCCGCGCGAGGGCCGCTACTGGCTCGACCGCGCCCTCGACGCCGGCCCCGGGCCGACCCCCGCCCGCGCCCGCGCCCTGTGGGTCTCGGGCCTGCTCGCCGGCAGCCCCGAGGACCTCACCCGGGGCCTGCACCGGGCCCGCGAGGCCCGCGCCCTCGCCGAGCGCCTCGGCGACCCGGCGGAGGCCGCCCACGCCGACTACGTCATCGGCGTCGTACAGCTCTTCGCCGACGACCTCGTCACCGCCCGCGCCCACTACGAGAGCACCGTCGCCCGCGGCCCGGTACCCGGCCAGCACCTCAGCCTGCACGGCCTGGACCTGGTCGAACTGGCCTGCGCGCACGCCTTCCTGGGCCAGGCCGACCAGGCGGTCGCCGTCTGCGCGCAGGCCCTTCGGCTGTGCGAGGAGCACGACGAGGACTGGGTCCGCTCCTACGTCCTGCGCGTCCTGGCCCTCGCGCACGCCGTCCGCGCCGACTGGCGCCGCGCCGAGCCCTGCGCCCGCGAGGCGCTGCGCCGCAAACGCGACGTCCACGACGTGATCGGCATCGGGCTCACCCTCGACCTGCTCGCCCGGATCGCCGACGGCCTGGGCGCCGCCGAGCGCACCGCCGTCCTGCTCGGCGGCGCCGACCGGATCTGGTCGGACATCGACCGCGACCGCTGGGGCTCCGCCGCCCTCAACTCGGCCCGCCGCGCCTGCGAGACCCACGCCCGCGGGGCGCTCGGGACGGCGGCCTACGAGAAGGCCCACGCACGGGGCGGGGCGGCGGACCTCGCCGGGATCGTCGCCTACGCCCTCGCCGAGGAGCCCCGGGCGCCGGAGGCGGCGGCACCCCCGTCCGCCTCGCCGGGCGTGAGGCTGACCCGTCGCGAGAACCAGGTCGCCGAACTCGTCGCCGAGGGGCTGGGCAACCAGCAGATCGCCGACCGCCTGGTCATCGCCCGCCGCACCGCCGAGGGCCATGTGGAACGCATCCTCGGCAAGCTCGGCTTCAGCAACCGCAGCCAGATCGCCGCCTGGGTGACCGCCCGGCGCTGACGCACAGCACAGGAGACCCGATGAGCACCAGTACGCGTCCGCAACCCGGCCCCGCGCAGGGCGGCTTCGACCACCGGATGGCCGTGTTCGGCTCGGACGAAGCGTTCGTCGCCGCCGCCCTGCCCTTCCTCACCGAGGGCCTCGCCGCCGACGAGCCGCCGCCCGTCGCCATCGCCGCCCCCGGCAACCTGGCCGCCCTGCGCGACGTCCTCGGCCCCGACGCCAAGGAGGTCGGCTTCATCGACCACACCGACTGGTACACCGGCACGGCCGCCAACGCCGTGGCCCAGGGCGCCGGTTATCTCGCGGCGCACGCCGGACCCGGCGGCCGTGTCCACCTCCTGATGGAGCCCGACTGGGCCGGACGCGCGGGCCGGTCGGCGCGGGAGAGCACCGAGTGGATCCGCTACGAGTCCCTCGCCAACCTCCTGTTCGCACCCTTCGGCACCACGGCGCTGTGCGTGTACGACACCCGCACCGCCGGCCCGGCCGTCGTCGACGCGGCCCGCCGCGCCCACCCGCGGACCGGGGTGTACGAGCAACCGGAGGTCCTCGTGCGCGAGCTGGACGCCGTGCCGCTGCCGCCGGTACCGCGGTCGGCGGCCGTCCTGCCCGCGCCGGAGGCGGTGCGCGCCTGGGCCGAGGAGCGCGGACTGCCCCCGGCCGACGCCGAGTTGTTCACCCGGGCCGTCGCCGAGGCGGCGGCCGCGCACGGCCCGGTCGTCGAGCTGGCCGCCTGGGGCGAGGCGCCGGCCTGTGTCTGCGAACTGCGGCTGTGCCGGGCGGTGGCGGACCCGCTGGCCGGGTTCGTGCCGCCGTCCGGCGGGGACCCGGAACAGGGCCGGGGGCTGTGGTTCACCCGCCAGGCGTGCGCCTACGTCGACGTGCGGGACGGGGCGCCGGGGGACGCCGCGAGGATCCGCGTCCAGTACGCGTGAGCGAGACGCCGTACGCACGTACCCCCGCGGACACGCATACGCGGGTACCGGATCAGGTATTCCTCCCCCTGCGCGGGGCGCCGGGCGCGGGCAGGCTTGAGGGCATGCTGCAACCCTCCGGGGGCAGGCTCCCGGACTCCGACCCTCGGTACGCCGTGTACCCGCAACCTCCGACCCGGGCCGGTCATCTGAGCGTCGAGTACGACCCGCGTCCCACGGCGGCCCGGGAAGCCCGCACGGCGGTCCGGCGGCAGCTGGAGGAGTGGGGCCTGGCCGAGCAGGACGACGTGGCGTACGTGTGCGAGCTGCTGGTGGGCGAGCTGGCCGCGAACGCCCTGTGCCACGCGGCGAGCCGGTTCCGGCTCACCCTGTCGGCCTCGCACGGCGTGCTGCGCTGCGAGGTCGCCGACGGGGACCGCCGCCCCCCGCGGGTGCTCGACGCGGGCCTCGCGGAGGGCGGCAGAGGGATGTACCTGGTGGATGCGCTTGCCCGGCGCTGGGGCTGCCACCAGGACGGGCCGGGCAAGACCGTGTGGTTCGAGCTCGGCACCTGCGGGTGCGACGGCTGCGGTCGGCGACAGCCGTAGCACCCCACAGCCCTGGTCCCGGCGGCCGGCCCGGCCGCCGGGACCCACCCGAGGGCTACGGCAGGGCGTGCACGTGCGCGCCCACCGAGGACGACCACGCGTTCCCGGCGGCCGCGTCCCAGTTCGTCGACCAGGTCATCGCGCCCCGCAGGTCGGGGTAGGTCGTCGACGGCTTGAAGGAACCGCAGTTGGTGCCCCTGGCCAGGCAGTCGAGGGCGTTGTTCACGACGGTCGGCGAGACGTACCCGCTGCCCGCCGCGCTGGTCGACGCGGGCAGGCCGAGGCCGACCTGGGACGGGGCCAGCCCGCCCTGCAACTGGATGCAGGCCAGCGCGGTGAGGAAGTCCACCGAGCCCTGGCTGTACACCTTGCCGTCGCAGCCCAGCATCGAACCGCTGTTGTAGTACTGCATGTTGACGACCGTGAGGATGTCCTTGATGTTCAGGGCCGTCTGGAAGTAGGCGTTGGACGTCGACTGCATGTCGATCGTCTGCGGGGCCATCGTGATGACGAGCGAGGAGCCGGCCCTGGAGGAGAGGGCGCGCAGCGCCTGGCTCATGTAGGTGGCGTTGATGCCGTTCTCCAGGTCGATGTCGACGCCGTCGAAGCCGTACGTCTGCATCAGCGTGTACACGGAGTCCGCGAAGTTCGTCGCGGACGCCGAGTCGGTCACCGAGACGGTGCCGTTCTGCCCGCCGACCGAGATGACGACCTTCTTGCCGGCCGCCTGCGCGGTCCTGATGTCGGCCTTGAACTGGTCGACGGTGTACCCGCCGAGCCCGGCCGAGTCGAGGGTGAAGCTCACCGCGCCCGGTGTGGCGGTCGCGTCCGCGAAGGCGACGGCGACGATGTCGTACGCGGACGGCACGTCCGAGAGCTTCTGGACGGTGGCGCCGTTGTCGAAGTTCTGCCAGTAGCCGGTCACCGCGTGCCGGGGCAGCGAGCCGGCCGGGGTGGTCGCGGTGGTGGTCGCCGTCACCGCCGACGACTTCGCCGACTCGCCAGCCGAGTTGGTCGCGGTGACCTGGAAGGAGTACGACGTGGAGGCCGCGAGGCCGGTGACGGTCGCCGAGGCGCCGGTGACCGCCGACACCTTGGTGCCGTTCTGGTAGACGTTGTAGCCGCTCGCGCCCGAGACCGCGGACCACGACAGGGACGCCGAGGCGGATGTCGTACCGGAGACCGCGAGGCCGGTCGGGGCGGCCGGGACGGTGGGGGCCGGGTCGGTGCCGCCGCCTCCGTCGGGGCCGTAGACCGAGACGTCGTCGGCGTAGTAGGCGGCCTGGCCGTACCAGCCGTGGGTCCAGACGGTGACCGAGGTGGTCGAGGAGCCGGTGGTGAAGGTCGTCGACAGCTGTGTCCAGGAGGCGGAGTCCGGGGTCCAGGCCGACACGTCCGTGGTGCCGGTGCCGGTCACCCCGAGGTAGCTGTAGCCGCCCTGCACCCAGGCGCTGAGCGTGTAGGCGGAGCCGGCCTTGACCGCCACCGTCTGGCTGCACTGGGCGTAGTCCAGTCCGGCCGGGGTCGCCTTCAGGGCGGCGGCGCCGGAGTGGACCGGGGAGGAGACCGTCGTACCGCTGCTCGCGGAGCAGGTCCAGTCGGTCAGGGCCGACTCGAAGCCGGAGTTCTTCACGTTGTTGACGTCGGCGGCGGAGGCCGGGGCGGCGGCGAGTCCCGCCACCGCGAGGGCCGTGGCGAGGGCGGCCACGGCGGACCAGGTTCGGGTGTGTCGGCGTCGTCCCCTGAGCCGGGACGCGACGTACAGGATGAGACTGGGCATGACAAACAAGGTGGTCCAGACCAATTGGCGTGTCAATAGGTCCATACCAAATCGTGGACAGGTGGGGGCGGGTGGAGGCAGGTGAGGGTGGGCGTCGGGGAACAGTCCCCGGTCATATGCTCAACCTGTCCCGGTTTGGCGCTACTTGTGCGGTCACAGATCCCAGACAGCTGCACAAACGCTGTTCTCCGGTCACAGAGGCGTGGATACAGTGCTGAGGAAGTCACGCAATGAAGTCGTCCCGGCTCATTGGAGTAACACCGGTGAGCCGCCGGGGTGTGAAGAGCGGGGAGCTGCGCGTGCCAACTGCCATTGCCGTGACCAGCGCCGACATGGCGCTGCCGGCGCAGGACGAGCGGACCGTGCCCGCGGTCGTGCTCCGCGACCTCGACCGGCGGCCCCTCGACCAGACCCTCGCCGAGTTCACGGCCCTCATCGAACAGTACGGACATGTGATCGTGGTGTGCTCGGCCGCCGTGCCGGAGCCCGTGACCCAGCGCCTGTACACGCTCCGCTCGCTCCTGGAGAGCGACCGGATCGCCCTGTTCCGCCCCGACCTGCCGCCCCTCGGCATCGCCGTCCTGGCCCGGCAGCTGCGGCAGCTGGCCTCCTGCGACCTCAGCCCCGGCGTCCTCGCGTCGGCCGGCCGGCTGCTCACCCACTACATCCACTCCGGCGCCGTCCTCGGCTCGGTCGCCAAGCTCGACCGCGTCCCCGTCAACCTCAAGGCGCACGCCAAGTCCTGGATGCCCGGCACCCAGTTCGGGGTCGTCGCCCACCCCGAGCCGCAGCTGGTCCGGATCGGCCCGGAAGCCTTCCTCGACGGCCCCGAGTTCAGCACCTGGATGCTGGTCGCCAAGGGCCAGTTGCAGTCCGACTGGATCGGCGGCCTCGCCAAGTCCTGGGGCTCCTACGGCCTGCGCGAGACCCCACTGCCGGCCGAGTCGGCCCAGTGGTGGGGGACCGGCCGGCTGATCGAGTTCACCAGCTACCTCGCCGACCTGTCCGTCCTCTACCAACTCGTCACCTCGGTACGGCAGACCAGCTGCCACTGGTGCGGCATCGACCTCATCGGCGACCGCTGCGTCTTCTGCTCCGCCATCCCGCCCGGCTACGACCCGCCGCCCCGCGCACTGGAACGGCACACCTCCGCCTGACTCCGCCGCAGGGTCCGCCCGCTTCCCTCACTGCCCCCACATCCTCCGCTTCCCCGATGAGGTCGCACGGTCCATGAACTCCCGTCAGCGCCGCGGCGTGATACTCCTGATCCTGTCGGCGATCTGCGCGCTCGCCGCGTTCGCCGGCGTGCTCTCCGTCATCGACAACGTGAAGTCCAAGGTCGGCCCCGAGGTCACCGCCTACGAACTCCGCTCCGACGTGGCGCCCTACACGACGCTGAGCCCGAGCCAGTTCCAGAAGGTCTCGATGCCCAAGCGCTGGCTGTCCGCCAACGCCGTCACCAGCCTCGGCGAGATCCAGGGCAAGATCGCGGTCACCACGCTGAAGAAGGGCTCGCTGCTCCAGTCCGACATGATCGTCGACCAGCCCGCGCTCAAGGCGGGCGAGCAGGAGGTCGCGATCATGATCGACGCGGCCACCGGCGTGGCCGGCAAGATCACCCCCGGCTCGCTGGTCAACGTCTACGCCACCTTCGAGGGCAAGCAGCAGAGCGACCCCGACCAGTCGAAGATCATCGTGACCAACGCCCGGGTCCTGGACGTCGGCAAGCTCACCTCGCTGGAGCCCGACAACAAGAACCAGCAGCCCACCGACGCCGTCCCCATCACCTTCGCGCTGTCCACGCTCGACGCCCAGCGCCTCACCTACGCGGAGTCCTTCGCCCAGCGGGTCCGGCTCGCCCTGGTCGCCCCCGGCACCACGACCACCGTGCCGGACAAGGACCGTACGTACGAACTCGCGACGGACAAGTGAGAGGCGCCTCGCATGCCCATCAGGATCCTCCCCGCCGTCGGTGACGCGGACGCGGTCCGCTCCCTGGTCTCCCTGCTCAGCCAGCTCCCGGACACCGAGCCGCTGCCGCCCGTCGCCGACTCCACCCAACTCGTCGACACCCTGGCCCGGTTCGCCGCCGAGTCCGTCGACGAACTCCCCGAGGTCGTCGTCGTCCACGAACGCATCGGCCCCGTCCCTGCCCTCGAACTCATCCGCGAGGTCGCGCTGCGCTTCCCCGCCGTGGGCGTCGTCCTGGTCACCACCGACACCAGCCCCGGCCTGTTCGCCGCCGCCATGGACTCCGGCGCCCGCGGCCTGGTCGGGCTCCCGATCGGCTACGAGGAACTGGCCGGCCGCGTCCAGGCGGTCGCCCAGTGGTCCACGGGCGTACGGCGCCATCTCGGCCACGGCGCCGACGTCTTCGCCGGTGTCGGCGGCACGGTCGTGACGGTCAGCGGCGCGAAGGGCGGGGTCGGCGCGTCCCTCGTCGCGATCCAGATCGCCCTCGCCGCGCAGGCCTCCGGCCACTCCACCGCCCTCGTCGACCTCGACCTCCAGACCGGGGACGTCGCCTCCTACCTCGACGTGCAGTTCCGCCGCTCGGTCGCCGACCTCGCCGCCGTGGGCGACATCTCCCCGCGCGTCATGGCCGAGGCCGTCTTCCGCCACGACACCGGGCTCGCCCTGCTGCTGGCCCCGGCCGAGGGCGAACGCGGCGAGGAGGTCACCGACCGCGCCGCCCGCCAGATCCTCAGCGCCCTGCGCTCCCGCTACGAGATGATCGTCGTCGACTGCGGCGCCCAGCTCGGCGGCGCGGGCGCGGCGGCCGTGGAGACCGCCGACATGGCCCTCCTCGTCACCACGCCCGACGTGCTCGCCGTACGCGCGGCCAAGCGCACGGTCCGCATGTGGGACCGGCTTCAGATCCGCAAGGCCGAGGAGACGACGGTCGTCGTCAACCGGCACACCAGAGCCACCGAGATCCAGCCGGCGCTGATCCAGCGCATCACCGGGACCGCGCTCGCGGGGACCGCGATCCCCGCCAACTTCAAGGAACTCCAGGCCTCGGTGGACGCCGGCCGGATCCACGAACTCGACTCCAGGAGCACCGTGAAGCAGGCACTGTGGGCACTGGCCGGCGAACTGGGCCTGGTACGGACGGGGGAGACGGCGCCACCGCGCCGCGCCACGAGGGCGCGGGGCGCGCAGCGAGGCGTGGAACGGGGTGCGGAACGGGGCGCGGTCGGATTCAGACGGCGGAAGGAACTGCCGTGAGGACCCGGGGCGCGGGCGAGGGTCCGGGGCCGGCGCGTCGCCCGTCGGGCGCGGGCCGGCGGGGGCCGGTCGCGCGGTTCCCCGCGCCCCTCGGGCGCGTTTGCGCGGGGAACCGCGCCACCAGCCACGAGGGCGGGGCGCGTGACCGAGGTCAGGTCTCCATCGAACTCATCGGCATGACCCCGGTCATCATCCTCACCCTTGTCCTGTGCTGGCAGGCCGTGCTCACGGGATACGCCTTCACCCTCGCGGGGAACGCTGCCGACGAGGGCGCACGCGCGGGCACGGCCGTCCCGCGGGCGCAGCGGTACGCGGCCTGCCGGCGCGCCGCGCTGGAGGACCTCTCCAGCGCCTGGCAGGAGGGAGCCACGGTGGACCAGTGCGGCGGCACCGGCACGGTCACCGCGGACGTCTCCCTGCGCGTCCCGGTCCTCTTCCCCGGCACGATCGCCTTCCCCGTCACCGTCCACGGCCACGCCGGCACCGTGGAGGAGGTGAAGCGCTGACATGCGCCCCCATCGGCACCCCCGCGACCGCGGCCAAGTGGCCGTCGAATACCTCGGCTTCGTCCCCATCCTGCTGATCGTCGCGCTGGCCGGCATCCAGCTCGGCGCCGTCGCCTACGCCGCCGAACAGGCCGGCACCGCGGCCCGGGCGGGCGCCCGCGCGGCCTCGCTGAAGGAGGACGTCGGCGCCGCCTGCTCGGCCGCCGTCAGCGGCGGCATCGACGTCAGCTGCGCCTCCTCCGGCGGCGGCGACTCGGTCACCGTGACCGCCACGGTCCACATCCCCAAGATCGTCTGGGACCTCGGCAACGCCACCAAGTCCGCCACGATGCCGGTCGACCACTGAACGAGGAGCACGGCAACCATGAGCCTGCGGGCACGCATCAACTCCCCCGAGGAGAACGGCAGCCGGGGCGAGGACGGCCACCTGGTCTCCTCGTACCGGGCCAAGCTCCTGGAGGAGATCGACCTCGCGGAGATGAGCGCGCTGGCCGCCGCCGAGCGCCGCGCCCGCCTCGAACGCGTCCTCGGCCACATCATCAGCCGCGAGGGCCCGGTCCTGTCGACCGCCGAACGCTCCCAGCTGATCCGCCGGGTGGTCGACGAGGCACTCGGCCTCGGCATCCTGGAACCGCTCCTGGAGGACGCGTCGATCACCGAGATCATGGTGAACGGCCCGGACGCGATCTTCGTCGAACGCGGCGGCCGCGTCGAGCAGCTGCCGCTCCGCTTCGTCTCCGCCGACCAGCTGATGCAGACCATCGAGCGCATCGTCTCCACCGTCAACCGCCGCGTGGACGAGTCGAATCCGATGGTCGACGCCCGCCTTCCCTCCGGCGAACGCGTCAACGTCATCATCCCGCCGCTCTCGCTCACCGGCCCGATCCTCACCATCCGCCGCTTCCCGCGCTCCTTCACCCTCCAGGAGCTGATCGGCTTCGGCTCGCTCGACGAGCACATGGTGTTCCTGCTGGCGGGTCTGGTGCAGGCGAAGTTCAACATCATCGTCTCCGGCGCCACCGGCACGGGGAAGACCACCCTGCTCAACGCCCTCTCCGGACTCATCCCGGCCCACGAACGCATCATCACCATCGAGGACTCCGCCGAACTCCAGCTCCAGCAGTCCCACGTGGTCCGCCTGGAGTCCCGCCCGTCGAACGTCGAGGGCAAGGGCCAGGTCACCATCCGCGACCTGGTCCGCAACTCGCTGCGGATGCGGCCCGACCGGATCGTGGTCGGCGAGGTCCGCGGCGGCGAGTCCCTCGACATGCTCCAGGCCATGTCCACCGGCCACGACGGCTCCCTGGCCACCGTCCACGCCAACAGCGCCGAGGACGCCCTGACCCGCCTGCAGACCCTGGCCTCCATGTCGGACGTCGAGGTCCCCTTCGTCGCCCTGCGCGACCAGATCAACAGCGCCGTCGACGTGATCGTCCAGCTCACCCGGTTCGCCGACGGCGCCCGCCGGATCACCGAGATCGCCGTGCTCGACAGCCACGGCAGCGAGCCGTACCGGCTGGTGACCGTGGCCCGCTTCGACGCGCTGCCCATGACCCACGACGGCCATGTCCACGGCGCCTTCCACTACTTCCCGCTGCCGCGCCGCACCGCCGACCGCCTCTACCTGGCGAGCCAGCCGATCCCGCAGGCCTACGGCGTCGCCGACCACCTGCACCAGCTCACCACCCGAGAAGCGAGGTAGGCCGTGCCCCTCCATGACCTCGTCGGCCTCACCACCGGCGTCGCCCTGCTGACCTGCCTGCTGGCCGTGGTGGGCCTGCACACCTACGCCTCCGGCCGGGCCCAGCGCGCCGCCCTGGTGGACCGCCTCTCCTACACGGGCGAGCTGCCCCCGGCCGGCCGCCGGCGCCGCTTCGGCACCCTGGACCGCAGGCTGCGCCGCACCCCGCTCGGCCACCGCCTCGAACTCCGCCTGGCGGCGACCGGCCTGGACGTCACCCCGGGCGAGTTCTTCGCCTACATGCTCGCCGCCGTCGTCGCGCTCTGGCTCGTCGGCCAGGCCGCCCTGGCCCCCTTCTTCGGCCCGATCGCCGGCCTCCTCGGCGTCTTCGCCGCCGTCCAGTTCCTCAACTGGCAGCGCCAGAAACGCATCGAGCGGTTCATCGGCCAACTCCCCGAACTGGCCCGCATCCTGGCCAACGCCACCCACGCCGGCCTCGCCCTGCGCACCGCGATCGGCATGGCCGCGGAGGAGCTGGAGGCCCCGGCCGGTGAGGAACTCGGCAAGGTCGCCGACCAGTTGGCGATCGGCCACTCCATGGACGACGCGCTCGGCGAGCTGGCCGAACGCCTCCCCTCCCGCGAACTGGTCGTCCTGGTCACCACCCTGGTCCTCTCCAACCGGGCCGGCGGCCAGGTGGTGTCGGCCCTGCGCAACCTCACCGAGACCCTGGAGGAGCGCAAGGAGACCCGCCGCGAGATCCGCACCCAGCTCTCCCAGGTGACCATGACCTCGTACGCCGTCCCGGCACTGGGCATCGGCGCCCTGTTCCTGATGAACGGGGTCAAGGACGGCACGCTGGAACGCATGACGGGCTCCACGCTCGGCCAGGCGGCGGTGCTCATCGCCTTCGGCCTGTACGCGGTCGGCTTCGTCCTCATCCGCCGTCTGAGCCGGATCGACGTGTAGGTGGTGTGTGATATGACACTGGATGGCGCATGATGGGTGATATGTGACATGACACTGCTTCTGGCCCTCCTCATGGCCCTCGGCGTCTGGGGCGTCTTCGCCGGCGTCCGCATGTACCGCGCGGACGCGAAGCTCCCCGCCGACCTGGCGATCGCCCTGGAGGTCGGCGCCACCCGCACCGGCGCCGCGAACTCCCTCATCGACCGCATGGGCATGCGCTACGCCCCCGCGGTGCTCCGCCTGATGGGCCCGAGCCTGGTCGCCAGGTACCGCCGCAAGATCGACCTGGCGGGCAACCCCGGCGGCCTGACCATCGACCGCTACGCGGCCCGCCGCGCGGTCTACGGCGCGCTGGGCGGCGTGGGCTGCCTGGTCTTCCTCCTGCGCGGCCAGTACCTGGTGGCCGTGATCCTGCTGCTCTTCGGCGCGTTCTGGACGGAGGTCGGCATCTGGTCGGCGATCCGTGTCCGCAAGGACGTCATCGAGCGCACCCTGCCGGACTTCCTGGACGTCCTGGCGGTGGTGGTGGGCGCGGGACTCGGCTTCCGGCAGGCGCTGGACCGGGTCGCCACCCACTACGAGGGTCCCTGGGCCGACGAACTCCGCATCACCCTGCGCCAGATGGACCTCGGCATGAGCCGCCGCCAGGCCTTCGCCGAACTGCGCCGCCGCAACGACTCCGAGCAGGTCGCCATGTTCGTCACCGCGCTCCAGCAGGGTGAGGAACTGGGCGCGCCGATCGTCGACACCCTGGTCGCCCTCGCCAAGGACATGCGCCGCACGGACGCCCAGAACGCGCGCCGCAAGGCGGCCCGGGCGGTACCGAAGGCGACGCTGATGATCACCACGTTCATGGTCCCGGCGACGATGCTCCTGCTCGCGTCCGGCCTGCTGCTGGGCTCGGGGATCGACTTCGGCTCGGTCACGGGGAAATAGGCGGGGTGGCGGCGGTGACGGCGGTGACGACTATGGCGACCGGGGAGGACGACGAGCGGGCAGCGCGAGATGGGCGGGCAGCGTGGGCTGGGCGGGCAGCGCGGGCAGCGCGGGCTGGGCGGGCCGAGCAGGCGAGGTCGGCTGGGCGGGCCGGGTCGGTCGAGCGGGCCAGGTCGGTCGACAAGGTCGGGTCGGTCGACAAGGCAGGGACGGTCGGGTCGGTAGGGCGGGCCGGGTCGGTAGAGCGGGTCGGGTCGGTCGAGATCAGGGCGTTGCAGGCGGTGTGCCGTCAGGTCTTCGGTTTCCGCCTGGCGATGATCGCGGTGGCGACCCCCGCGGCCCTCCTCAACGCCACCCCCGGCCTCGGCGTCCGCCTGGTCGGCTCCGCCGTCGTCGTCACCTTCATGATCTCGTACGTCCTCTTCCGCGACTGGCAGCGCTTCGGCCCCCTCCTGCTGCGCCACCCCACCCTGCTGGCCGCCGACACCCTCTTCGGTTCGCTCCTGCTGATCTCGGCGGGCCCCGACACCACCCTCGCGTACGTCAGCGTCTGCACCCCCCTGCTCGCCGGTCTGCTCTACAGCTGGCGGGGCGCGGCCGTGTTCGCCTCCCTCCAGTCCCTGATCCTGCTGCTGGTCCAGGCGACCCTGAAGCACCGCGCCGGTGTGGCCGAGTCCCTCCTCCTGCCCGGCCTGTGCGTGATCACGGGCGCGACGGGCTCGACCCTGCGCACCCTCGTGCTCCGCTTCGGCACCGCCACCGAGGCGCTGGCCGCGACGCGGTCCCGCCTCGCCGCGACGGAGGCGGTGAGCGCCGAACGGGCCCGGCTGGCCCGCGAGATGCACGACTCGCTGACCAAGACGCTGTACGGCGTGGCGCTGGTCGCGGACGGACTGGCGGAGTCGGCGGCCGCGCCCCCCGACCGCCTGGACCCGGCGCTGATCCGGCAGCAGGCGGAACTGGTGGCGAGCGCGGCCCGCAGGGCGGCGGCGGAGTCCCGCGACCTGCTGACGGACCTGCGCGCAGAGGAGAACGCCCCCGAGACACTAGACGTACTGTCTCAACTCGCTCTCCTCGCAACGGACTTCACCACCCGCACCGCCCTCCCCACGACCTACGACGGCCCACCCGCCCCCGCCCCCGCCTCCATTCCCGTCCTTCTCCCTCCCCCCAGCGCCCGCCAGTTGCTGAGCATTACGGCCGAGGCGCTGGAGAACGCGCACCGCCACGCGCGGGCGACGAGGGTCGACGTACGGGCGGAGATCACCCCCACCCACCTGGTCGTCACGGTCCAGGACGACGGCCGGGGCCTCCCGCCGGACACCACCCTCGAAGTGCTGCGCCGCACCGGCCACTTCGGCCTGCTCGGCATGGCGGAGCGGGCGGCGTCGGTGGGCGGCCGGGTCCGGCTGACCAGCGAGGGGGGCACGACGGTCCGGGTGGAGGTGCCACTGACATGACCGACGAGACGAGGGGAGGCCCCCCGATGCAGCAACACCCCTTTGCCGCCACGGACGAGCAGGACCACGCGCCCCCGCCCCTCAGGGTCCTGGTGGCCGACGACAACCCGGTGATCCGCGCGGGCCTGACGGCCGTGCTCTCCGCGGTGGACGGCCTCACGGTCGTGGCGGAGGCCGACGACGGCCGCGCGGCCTACGAGGCGGCCCTGTGCCACCGCCCCGACGTCATTCTCCTCGACGTCCGGATGCCCGGTGTGGACGGCATGGCGGCACTGCCCCACCTGGTCCGTCTGGCCCCGGTCATGATGCTGACGTACAGCGACGACACGGAGATCGTCCAGGAGGCCGTACGGCTGGGGGCCGGGGGCTACCTCGTCCACGGCGAGTTCACCACCCGGCAGCTCGCACAGGCGGTACGCGACGTGGGCGCCGGTCTGCCGCACTTCACCCCGACGGCCACGAACGCGTTGCTCGCCCATATCAGAGAGCCTGCAACTGCACATCCGAAACCCGAACTACGCGCTCTCTCAACACATTTCCTACCCAAGAGGCTTTCGCAACTGCAACCGTCTGTGGGACAGTCGTCGAAGTCCCGTTTTCAACTGAGCAGCAGAGAGGCGGAGATCATGGACCTCATCGCGTCCGGGATGAACAACCAGCAGATCGCCGCCGTCTGCTTCATCAGCGAGAAGACCGTCAAGAACCACATCAACCGCATCTTCGCCAAGCTCCACTCCACGACCCGCTCACAGGCCACGGCCAAGTGGCTGGGGGTGGCCTGAGATGAGTCGGATGAACTGGGTCCGGATTTGGGCCCTGAGACCCTCCGCGAGCGGGTATGTTCCGCCGTACGGTGCCACGATCGGTACCGAACCCGGAGGGGAGCACCATGAGCGACCTGATGCTGAGGATGCTTGTCGCGATGCAGACGCGACGCACCGACGACCGGGGGCAGACCGCAGTCGAGTACCTGGGGATCATCGCGGTGGTGGTCGCGATCGTACTGGCGGTCACGGGTACCAGCATCGGCTCCGCGATCCTCGACAAGATCATGGCGCAGATCAACAAGATCGTGTGAAGCGCGTCCGCCGTCACGGCGACTCCGGGCAGGCCTTCCCGCTCTACATCACGGTCGTGGGAGGCCTGCTCTTTCTTGCGTTCGCCTATCTCGCGGTCGGCCAGGCCGCGGTGAACCGCAACGGCGCCCAGACCGCCGCCGACGCGGCCGCACTCGCCGCGGCTCTGAACACGCGTGACGAGCTCACGGACCAGTGGGTGCAGGACATACTCGACCCGACCAAGTGGCAGGACATCTTCGACGGCGACGTCCCGGTGGCCGACTCGTGCTGGCGCGCGGCCGAGTTGGCGGCCAGGAACGACGCGACGGCACAGTGCGCCGCCGAACCGCCGCTCAGCTACAAGGTCGACGCCGAGACGAACAAGACCGTCGGCGACTCCGTCGTACCCGGCACCGAGAACATGAAGTCGACGGCACAGGCCACGGCCGTGATCGAGCCGCTCTGCACGTTCACGCTGCCAGGTACGGACGGCGTACTGCCCGAACTCACCTGCAAGGACCGCAACTGGACCCTGGACCCGGACGATCTCACCGATCTGCCGGGCCCCGAGGACCTCTTCGACGTCCATCTGGCCGACTGACAAGCGAATCGACGAGTGAAGGAGGAGGCGGAGCGATGACCATTCGGTTCACTGCGAAGGCTCGCAGGGGGACGGTCGCCTTGGCCGTCGCGGTCGGTCTCGCCGTGGGAGCCGCCGGTTGCGGTGGTGGCGGTGGCGGTGACGACGGCAAGAAACCGCAGACGTCCGCCTCCGCCTCCAAGAGCGACGGCTCGAACCCGAGCGCCCAGGAAGGGCAGTCGGACACTCCGCTGGCCGAACTCAAGGGCGAGGACGGGCTGCTGCTCCAGATCACCTCCGCCGACCGGGACTCGGGCGGGTTCGTCACCGTGAACGGCGTGTTCAAGAACGACGGCTCCCAGTCGCTGGTGATCCCCTCCATCCTGCGCGGCGACGAGACCGAGATCGTCCAGCACGGAACGTCGCTCGGCGGAGCCACCCTCGTGGACTCGAAGGGCAAGAAGCGCTACTACGTGCTGCGCGACACGGACGGGCGCCCCCTGACGACGACCGGACTGTCGACGATCGCGGCCGGCCAGACCATCCCCGTCTTCATGCAGTTCCCCGCCCCGCCCGCCGACACCACCGAAGTGACTCTGCAACTCCCCACGTTCTCCAGCGGCACGATCCAGATCTCCGGGTGAGGCCGAAGTGACCACACCACGCCTGCCCCTGACCCTGGGCGCCGCCACGCTGCTCCTCGTGACGAACCTGTACGGCGCCACGGCCGCCCGTGCCGACGGCGGGGACCCGAGCGTGCCCCCGGGCACCGAGCCGTCCGCCGGTGCGCCGGTGAAGATCGACCCCACCGACCCCGACCTCAAGCTCCCCGAAGGCGCCACGCTGGCCGCGGCCAAGGTGCTGGACATCAAGTCGGTCGTGGAGGACCAGAGCGGTGACGAACGCAGGGAGGACACCAACGCGGACGTGACGTTCGCCCTCCAGGCCGAGGTGCTGTTCGGCAAGGACAGCTCGAAGCTGAGCGGGGCGGCGAAGTCGCGGATCGCGGCGATCGCGGACGAGATCAGGAAGCAGAACGCGACCCAGGTCCGCGTCTTCGGCTTCACCGACAACCTCGGCTCCTCCGCCCACGGCGACGTCCTCTCCCGCCAGCGAGCCAACGCCGTCCAGGGCATCCTCGACCAGGACCTGAGCGACCCGAACATCACCTTCGACGTCCGCGGCTACGGCGAGCAGTACCCCATCTCCGACAACTCCACGGAGGAGGGCCGCAAGAAGAACCGCCGAGTGGAAGTCACGTTCCCGCGCACGGGGAGCTGAGCCGACCGAGCCGACGGACCACGTCGGATCAGGCCGAACCTGCGCCGCTCCTCCTCACCCGAGGACGGAACGGCGCTCCCGGCGTCCCCGGGCAGGCACTCTCACACCTCCTCGACGCTCAGGCGCGCCCCCGGTGTGACGCCCCACCCGGCCATCGCCCCGGCCTCCGCCTCCAGCACATGCCTCGACCGGAGGCGGGGGAGTCCGAGCCGGCCCGGTCGCATCGTGCGGACGGCGATGACGGTCAGACGGCGGTCCAGGTAGGCGACGTCGATCGCCATCCGCATCCGGAACGTGTGGATGCCGCTCGCGGGGGACAACAGGATCGCCCCGTCGAGCGAATCCCGCCCCAGCAGTCCCTTCGTACGGGCCCGATAGGACGTGGCGATCTCCAGCGGAACGCTCTTCCCGGCACCCCCGCCCTCCTGTACGACCAACAGCCCCCGTCCGTCCCGCCACCGAGCCATCCCAGCCGCCTCCAGCCGTCCCACTCACCGTTGCGTGACACGCACGAACGTACCCCCGTCGGCCGGTCGCTCGACAAGCTGGACCGTCACGGATCGTTACCGGTTCCGTGCCCGTGTCGTTGGCGGATCGGAGTGAAGGCGTGCGGGAGAGGGGCGGCGGGTGGCCGAGCGGCTGGTCGTTGACGGTGATGAGCTCGGGCACTTCATGAAGTCGCTGAGGAGATCGAGCAGTTCGTTGAAGGGGCTGCGCAAGGCGCTGAGCGACGCCGAGGTCAGCGGGCTCGGCACGGACGATCTGGACGGCGCGTGCCAGTCCTTCCAGGAGGAGTGGAGGTACGGCGCTCAGCAGATCGGTGAGCAGACCGACAACCTCGCCGAGATCATCGGGAAGAGCCGGGCCAGCTACGACGAGGTGGACAAGGCGCTGCAAGAGGCCTTGAAGAAGGCCGGTGGCGGCAAGGCGAGGGCGGCGAGGTGACGTACACCCCCGGCACGGAGCGGCCGGCCGAGGTCCTCGACGCGCGGGCCCGGGCGGACTACGGCAGACCGCAGGGACTCAAGTCGCGTTCCGGTGTGTCGGGCGCCGACTACCCGAACCTCGGCTTCAACCCCACGCCGGGCAGTACGGACACCGTCCACGGTCTCTGCGCCAAGCTCACGAACTGCGCCAAGGTCCTGGAGGAGTCCCACGGCCTGGTCACCAAACTGATGGACGGCAGCTACTGGAAGGGCGACGCGGCGGTCGCCTTCCGGGAGGAACTGGACGGCGGCCCGCTGCCGCTCAACCTCAAGAACGCCGCGCACTCCATCCGCAAGGCCGCCCGTCAGCTCCAGCGCTGGGAAGACGAACTGGAGGACTTCCAGCGCCGTGCCCGGAAACTGGAGAGCGCCGCCAAGGACGCGCGGCACACCCTGACCGCGGCGAAGGCCCGCGTGGCCGAGGTCCCCGGTCCGCACGCCAAGGGTGCGCGGCACGGGACGGCCCACGCAGACACGGCTGTGGCGAACGCCCAGGCCGAACTGGACGCGGTCGTCGCCAGGGCGAAGAAGCTCGCCGAGGAGCACGAGGAGAAGGCCCGCTACCGCGCGGGCAAGATCACCGACGCCACGCAGAAGCTCGCTCCCCAGGAGCCGGGTTCCCTCGACGAGGCACTCGACTGGATCACCGACAACCTCCCCGACATCCTCAGCTGGACCGCCGCGGCCCTCGGAATCATCGCCCTCTTCGTCGTCACGGGCGGCACAGCAGCGGCCGCACTACTGCTGGCAGCCGCGGCACTCAGCGCCGCGGCTGTCGTCACCAGACTGACGATGCAGCCGGAGGTGTGGGCATCGCTCAAGGACGGATTCTCCAAAGGGGAGTTGGACGCCGACTTCTGGAGCAACATGATCGGTCTGACGGCCGACGCCCTGGGCGCCCTGCCAGGTGTCGGAGCGGTGGCGAAAGGCGTACCGGCCGCGCTGCGCGGAGTCGACACAGCCGGTGAGGCACTGACACTCGGGGAGCGTCTGACGGCGGCGGGAGGCAGGACGATGGAAACAGCCAAAGCCTTCAGCGACCTGAAGAACCCGTTCCTGGAGTGGACAGTGGTCAAGGCCCCGCGGGTGGAGCCGCTGGTGAAGACCGCTGAAACGGCCGCACCCTGGGCAGGTTTCGCCACCGCCACGTACGGGATCTCGACCAGCATGGTCGGCTCACTCGAGAACGACACGGCCGCAGACGTCGCCACGGCCGTCGACGGAACCTTCCTCGGGCCGATCGACGCCGCCGAGACCGTTGACCTGGTCCGCCGCTTCTTCCTGTAGCGGAGCCGGCATCCCCATGAACTCCAACCAGAAAGTGGCCCCGTGGTTCCCTCTGATCACCCCGTCGCCTGGGACCATCCGCCCACCCGTTCCGCTTGGACGAGACACATGACGATGAACGTTCTGGGGCAGATCGGGTGGACTGCCGCTTACCCCGGATTGTTCTACGTGCTGGTTGTCTACACGGCACCGGTATTCGTCCTCTTCTTCCTTCCCTTCATCCTGTACTCCCTGTACCGGTTCTTCATCCAGCTGACCTACTTTCCGTGGGCCCTCCGGATGAGGCGCGTTCTGCGGGAGTACCCCTGGCAGCTGCTCGAAGCGGTGCCCAGTGGCCTTGGCAGACACCCGGACGCCCACGAGGACGGGATGTGGTTCGAACTTCCGGATCCGTCCGGCACCGGCGGGACGATCCCGTTGGTGTTCATCAAGCACCATCGTTCCTACTGGTGGTTGAAGCGCCTGGACGGGCCTCGTACCAAGCCGCGACGCAGAGCCCAGATCGAGCCACTCTGGTTCGCGGGCGACCCGCGCTTCCTGGCCGTCGTCGCGGCGTCCACTCACGGCGGCGCGGCACCCCGGCGGCTTCACATGCTCTACCAGCGCCAGGTCTTCGACCGCCGTGTCGAGTCCGCGACCTGGGGAGCGGACAGCAGGGACATCGAACGTGCCCGTCGTGCCGGTGCCGCAAATCTCGACACCGCGTCTCGAGCACATGCCTAGCGAGGACAACAGGCCATACGACATGACATCCGTCCCGGCCGAGTTGGTCGTGCATCCGAGCGTCGGCGAACCGGGAGACGGCATCTGGTTCGCCATGCCTCCCGGATTCACGCCCGTGCCGCTCGATGTCCTTCAGCCGCCACAGAGCGCTCCGGAACCGGACGCATTCCTGGAGGCATTGGAACCGCTCCTGAGATCCGCGCCGGACGACGCGACGCGTGAGAAGTTCGTCGAGAGCTTGACCGCCACCAGGAAGATGTTCTCCTCGCTGCGGGTGGAAGGCGTGGCCCACTGCGCCCTGGGCCTGCACAAGGACGACACGGACAAGGGCGAGGGGCGTGCTCTGCTCTCACTGTTCAGCGTGACGTGGGTGGACACGTCCTGGGCGCCCAGAGGAGTCACCGCGGCCCGCGCGGCACTCCACGACCAGAGCCACTCCGACATCGAGTACGTCGAGTTCCCGTGCGGTCCTGCTTCGTTCAGCGAGACCGTTCTCACCCCGACCGCGCAATCCGGCCTGCCCCGGCAACCCCTGCTCCAAATCCATGGATATCTCCCGCATCCCGACGGAGTCGGTCTTGTGCTTCTGTCGTTGGGTACGAGTGCTGTGTGTCGGGGCGGGGAGTATCGGGCGATTCTGCGGGGGATCGCGCGCAGTGTCTGTTTTGAGGATCCGTTGGTGGGTGGGGGAGCGGAGTTGTTGAGGGGGTAGGAGGGGTGGGTAGGACGGGGGTATGACTGCACTGGGTGCTGTGTTTCGGCCGCAGTTGGCTCCTGAGCGGCTGCGTGGCGTGGTCCGGGTCGCCGACGAGGCGGGGCTGGAGGAGCTGTGGCTGTGGGAGGACTGTTTCAGGGAGGGCGGGATCTCCACGGCCGCCGCCGCGCTCGCCTGGAGTGAGCGCGTGCGGGTCGGCGTCGGTCTGCTGCCCGTCCCGCTGCGCAACGTCGCCATCACCGCCATGGAGGCCGCAGCGCTGCACCGGATGTTCCCGGGGCGCGCGATCCTCGGCGTCGGGCACGGCGTGCAGGACTGGATGGCGCAGGTCGGGGCCCGCCCCGAGTCCCCGCTGACCCTGCTGCGCGAGCATCTCGACGCCCTGCGCGCACTGTTGCGCGGGGAGCGGCTCACCGTCGACGGCCGGTACGTCCGGCTCGACGACGTCGCCCTCGACTGGCCGCCGGACCGGCCCGTCGACGTCTTCGCCGGTGCCGAGGGACCCCGCACCCTCCGCCTCACCGGCGAGGCCGCCGACGGCACCGTGCTCACCGCCGCCACCCCGCCCGACGGCGTTCGCCGGGCCCGCCGGCTCATCGAGGAGGGGCGGGCGGCCGCGGGGCGCGACCGGGACGGGCGGCACCACGTCGTCGCCTATCTGCTCACCGCCACCGGACCCGACGCCGCCTCCCGGCTCCGGGCCGAACTCGTCGCCGAGGGACTGGAGTCCGTCCCCGGCCTCGGTGTCGCCGGCGACGCGGACACCGTCGCCAAGGCCGTGCGGCGGCTCACGGAGGCCGGTGCCGACAGCGTGGTCCTCCAGCCCACCGGGGACGAGCCCGATCCCGAGGGGTTCGTGCGGTTCGCCGCGCAGGAGGTCCGGCCCCTGGTGCCGTAGCGGACGGCCGCGGTGCGCAAGGGCGTTGTCGGTGGCGGGTGCCACACTCGCGGACATGACGACCGAAGACGTTCGGCTGCGGCCCGTACTGGACGACGACCTCGAGATCTTCCTCGCCTACGAGCACGACCCGGAAGCCGTCCGGCGGTCGAGGTTCACGCCCCGGCCGCGGGAGGCCTTCCTGCGGCACTGGAGGCAGACCGTGCTCGGCGATCCGGACTGCCTGACCCGCACCGTCCTCGCGGACGGCGAGGTCGCCGGGAACGTCGTCTCCTGGTGGGACGGGAAGCGCCGGTTCACCGGGTACTGGCTGGGGCGCGCCTACTGGGCGCGGGGCGTCGGCACCCGCGCCCTCGCCCTCTTCCTCCGGGAGGAGACCGTACGGCCGCTGTACGCCGACCCCTTCGCCGCGAACACCGCCTCCGTACGGCTCCTGGAGAAGAGCGGGTTCGTCCCGGCCGGACCGGAGCACCAGGTGGACGAGGGGTACGTCCTCCTCGTGCTCAGGCCGGGTCCGTGACGCGCGGGTGATCGCCCGTCGCCCCGTCGATCAGTTCGCGCACGATGTCCATGTGGCCGGCGTGCCGCGCCGTCTCCTCGACCATGTGCACCAGGACCCAGCGCAGGGAGACCTCGTGCTCCCGCCAGTCCGGCCGGCCCGGCGTGTCCAGCGGCAGCGCGGCGATCACCGCGTCGGCGGCGGCGCGCGCACGGCCGTAGAAGTCGACGATCTGCCGGGTCGTCTCGCCGGGCGCGGCCGACAGGTCCTCGTCGCTGTACGGGTCGAACCAGAGCGGCTCGACCTCGCCCCCGAAGGTCTCCACGAACCAGCCGTACTCCACCGAGGCCAGGTGCTTCACCAGCCCGAGCAGGTTCGTCCCCGACGGGGTCATGGGGCGGCGCAGCTGTTCGTCGTCGAGGCCCTCCAGCTTCCACAGCACCGCGTCCCGGTGCCGGTCCAGGCTCGCGCGCAGGATGTCCTTCTCGCCGGCGGTGTACGTCTCGTCCGTCTTCATGGCGGGTGAAAATATCAGCCGGCACCGACAACCGGCTGCGATGATCCGGGACATGGCAGAGCAGCGGCGCACCTTCGAGGAACTCGTCGCCGAGGGCGCCGCCGTGCCGACCGACGGCTGGGACTTCTCCTGGTTCGAGGGCCGGGCCACCGAGGCGCGCCCCTCCTGGGGCTACGCCCGGGCCGCCGGCGGACGCCTGGCCCGCGCCGGTGCGGCGCTCGACATCCAGACCGGCGGCGGCGAGGTGTTCGACCTCGCCCTCGCCACGGCCGCCCCGGACCGGCCGAGGCTGCTGGCCGCCACCGAGGGCTGGCCGCCGAACCTCACCAAGGCCGGCTCCCTGCTCGGTGCCCGGGGCGTGGTGGTCGTCGCCTCGCCCGAGGGCGCCCCGCTGCCGTTCGCCGACGGGAGCTTCGACCTCGTGCTCAGCCGGCACCCGGTGCGGGCCGACTGGGCCGAGATCGCCCGCGTGCTGCGCCCCGGCGGCACCTACTTCGCCCAGCACGTGGGGCCCGCCAGCGTCTTCGAACTCGTCGAGTACTTCCTCGGCCCGCTGCCGGCGGCCTCCCGCCGCGGCCGGCACCCGGACGACGAGCGCGCGACGGCGGAGGCGGCCGGTCTCGAGGTCGTCGCTCTGAGGGCCGAGCGGCTGCGGATGGAGTTCCACGACATCGCCGCCGTCGTGCACTTCCTGCGGAAGGTCGTGTGGATGGTGCCCGGCTTCACGGTCGAGGAGTACGAGCCCCGACTCCGGTCCCTGCACCGGCAGATCACGGCCGAGGGCCCCTTCGTGGCGCACAGCTCCCGGCACCTTTTCGACGCCCGCAGGAGCCTGTAGAGGCCTGTAGAGGCCTGTAGAGGCCTGTAGAGGCCTGTAGAGGCCTGTAGAGGCCTGTAGAGGCCTGTAGAGGCCTGTAGAGGCCCGGAGAGGTGCCCGGAGAGGGCGAGGCGGCGGCTGTCCTCGGTGACCTTGGAATGCCAGGCGCCCGAGAATGGCCAGGAACCGCCGGTCGGGACCCTGGTGGTTCCTTCCGCTCCGGGAAGCGCCGAGGTATCACCGCCGGGCGTCTCCTGACGCATTGACCCAAACAGGTCAACTTGCCACCTAGGGTCCGGATATACGCATAAGTGAACGCTTCGCACCTCCGTCCACCTCTCCTCCCTCTGGCGTTCCCGCATCGTTACCGCTCGCGCCTCGCACGCTCGCGCGCCCTCACGTAAGTTCAGACCAAGGTAATTCGCGTCAGCAAAACTGCGCGGGCGGCACCGCGCGGTGGAGGGGGCTGCGCGGTGCCGCGACACCGGGGCGGTGCCCGTCAAGCCGCCGTTCGCGGCCGGGGTCGCCCGTCGGGGGGACGGGCGGACGACTCGCCGACGCGTCCCCAGGACGGCCCAAACCCTCTTGATCTCCCCGTACGGGCCCGGATTTCCTGGGATTCCGCTGTGAATCGGCCATCCGGGACCCCTGAATCCAGCGCTCCAGGCCCATCGTGGCGTCGCCGGACGACTCCGGAGAGTAGTTGTGGCACGCCGATGCACGCAGCATCACTTACGAAGGGTTATGGTGGAAACCCCCCCTCGGGCCGGTCCGTCTCCCCCCCACGGACCGGCCCGTTTTTTTGTCCCCGCCCGTCCCCCGCCCGCCCCCCGTCTGTCCCCCGCCCGTCCCCGCCCACCCCCGCTTCCGGGCGACCTGGGCGCTGCGCACCTCCAGGGGCGCGGGGAACTGCGCGGCCGGCCGCGACCGGCCCGCGACGGCGCGACCACCGCAACCGCTCCCGCCCCAGGGCCTCGAACGGCCAAACCCCCGGAGGGGTAGGCTTCGGCGCGCGGACTCCCGCATCCGAATGCCCGCGCGGACTCCCGCATCCGAATGCCGCGGACTCCCGCATCCGAATCACGAGGGGCGGACTCAAGTGAACCTGCGCGACAAGCTGCGCGGCCTGCTCGTCAGGCTGTACGCACGCCGGGTGGAAGGCCACCTGGACCACGCTCAGGTGCCGAAGCACATCGGTGTCATCGTGGACGGCAGCCGACGCTGGGCGAAGGCCGCCGGCTCCACCCCCGTCGACGGTCACCGGGCCGGCGCCGAGAAGATCGAGGAGTTCCTCGGCTGGTGCACCGAGACGGATGTCGAGGTCGTCACCCTCTGGCTGCTGTCGACGGACAACTTCAACCGCCCGCCGGAGGAACTGGTCCCCCTTCTCGGCATCATCGAGGATGTCGTCCGCACCCTCGCCGCCGACGGCCGCTGGCGCGTCCACCACGTCGGCACCCCCGACCTGCTGCCCGGTCAGATGCGGACCGCGCTGAAGGAGGCCGAGGAGGCCACCGCGCATGTCGACGGAATACTGGTCAATGTCGCCATCGGCTACGGCGGCCGCCAGGAGATCGCCGACGCCGTCCGCTCGATGATCCAGGACGCCAACGACAAGGGCGTCTCCATGGAGGACCTCGCCGACTCCGTGGACGTCGACATGATCGGCCGTCACCTCTACACCGGCGACCAGCCCGACCCGGACCTCGTGATCCGCACCAGTGGCGAGCAACGGCTGTCCGGATTCATGCTCTGGCAGACCGCGCACTCCGAGTACTACTTCTGCGAGGTCTTCTGGCCCGCTTTCCGCAAGGTCGACTTCCTGCGCGCCCTGCGTGACTATGCCGCCCGGCATCGCCGCTACGGCGGGTGACGAGAACGCGACGACGGTCGTCAACACGGCATACGCCGCTCTCCGCGGCGACCACGCTGGATAACCCCACGGTTACGCTGGATGACCCCGCGGTGCCCCATCGCGCCCATGAGGTGCGAATCACCCGTTTCGGGGCGCGGGTAACACGGAGTTCACCTTCCCGTCGTCGCGGACCGTGGCATGGCGGCGCATGTTCGAGGGCATAAGCCAAGCAGGTCGATGCCCGAACCACGGGCATCGGATCTCAGCGGGCGGCTCGGGGCCGTCCGCCCGGGAGGCCCTTTGCACCAGCCCGACCGTGCGGTCACGGCACGGAAGAAGCAGCGGGGGGCCGGTTTTCGGCCCGTGCGGGGTGGCCGTCGACCGGTCGGGATTTCTCCCACCCTCCCGGCCCAGCTCTCCTTCGTCGCTCCCCGACCTCATCCGAGGGGGTACGTCCTTCCGTGGTGACCAGCACAACGCGCCGCAAGTCCGACCGGCGCACCTATGTTCTCGACACCAGCGTCCTGCTGGCCGACCCGAACGCCATGACCCGCTTCGAGGAGCACGAGGTCGTGCTCCCCATCGTCGTGGTCACGGAACTGGAGGCCAAAAGGCACCATCCCGAACTCGGTTACTTCGCCCGGCAGGCGCTGCGCCTGCTCGACGACTACCGGGTCCGGCACGGTCGCCTCGACGCCCCCATCCCGATCGGCGATCTGGGCGGCACGATCCGTGTCGAGCTCAATCACTCGGACCCCAGCGTCCTGCCGAGCGGCTACCGCCTGGGGGACAACGACTCCCGCATCCTCGCGGTGGCCCGGAACCTGCAGGCCGAGGGGTACGACGTCACCGTCGTATCGAAGGATCTGCCGCTCAGGATCAAGGCGTCGTCGGTCGGTCTCCTCGCCGAGGAGTACCGTGCCGAACTCGCCATCACGGACTCCTCCGGCTGGACCGGGATGTCCGAACTGACCCTGCCCGGCGAACAGGTGGACATCCTCTTCGAGGAGGGCCACGTGTACGCCCCGGAGGCCGCCGACCTCCCGGTGCACACCGGTCTGACCATCCAGTCGGAGCGCGGCAAGGCGCTCGGCCGGGTGACGCCGGAGGGCAGCATCCGGGTGGTGCGCGGCGACCGTGAGGCCTTCGGCATCAAGGGCCGCAGCGCCGAGCAGCGGATCGCGCTCGACCTGCTCCTCGACCCGGACGTCGGCATCGTCTCGATGGGCGGCCGGGCCGGCACCGGCAAGTCGGCGCTGGCGCTCTGCGCGGGCCTGGAGGCGGTCCTGGAACGCCGTCAGCACCAGAAGGTGATGGTCTTCCGTCCGCTGTACGCGGTCGGCGGCCAGGAACTCGGCTACCTGCCGGGCTCCGAGGCGGAGAAGATGAGCCCCTGGGCGCAGGCGGTCTTCGACACCCTCTCGGCGGTCACCAGCCGCGAGGTCATCGAGGAGGTCACCGCCCGCGGCATGCTGGAGGTCCTGCCGCTCACCCATATCCGCGGCCGCTCCCTCCACGACGCGTTCGTGATCGTGGACGAGGCCCAGTCGCTGGAGCGGAACGTCCTGCTGACCGTCCTGTCCCGGATCGGCGCCAACTCGCGGGTGGTGCTGACCCACGACGTGGCGCAGCGGGACAATCTGAGGGTCGGTCGATACGACGGTGTGGTCGCCGTCGTGGAGAAGCTGAAGGGACACCCGCTCTTCGCGCATGTCACCCTCACCCGGTCCGAGAGGTCCCAGATCGCCGCACTGGTGACCGAAATGCTGGAGGACGGGCACATCTGATCCATCTGATCCCTGTGTCCAACTTGGGTTGATTACCCATCCGTTGGCGCCGTCCGGCAAAGGCCCCGAGCCTAGCCGGGCGGCGTCTTCGCGCGTGGGGGTTTCCTGAAATCCCCTGGGAGAAACGGGATGTGAGCTTTCACACGCAACTCGGAATTGCCACCCGGCGTCGGGGTACGGCAGAGTCTCATTCCTGTCAGGCCCCGCATACGACACACCTGTACCCCCAGCGGTACGGAAACACAGAAGAGTCACAGCTAATTCCACAGCGACGTCGTATGCCGCCCGAGCACCACGCGGCGCCTCCCTCCGGGAGGTTGCCCACCGGGCCCGTGTCTCCCGTGACCCATGCAGTGCGGAGACCAGCGTCAGGGGGCACGATTGCGTCCGCCAGGGTCACCGAAGCGGGCGATGCTGGAAGGAAACCGTGTGAGCCGGATCTCGGTCCGGGGATTCGCAGTGGCATCGGCCACCGCGGTCACCGCTGTCGGAAGCGTCGTCGGTGTTGCCTCGGGCAGCGTCGCACAGCCCAACGATGCTGAGGCGACGGCAACCGACACCACGCTCCTCGCGGACATCCCCGCGGGTCAGCAGGCCCAGGTGCAGACCGCGTCCCTGACGCAGCAGGCCGACGCCGTGGCCATCCAGGCGGACGCCTCCGCCAAGAAGGACGCCGAGCAGGCCGCCCGCGTGGCAGCCGCCAAGACCGCGACCGCCAAGAAGGCCGCGGCCGAGAAGGCGGCCAAGGAGGCCAAGGAAGCCGCCGCGGCGAAGAAGGCCGCGGCCAGCACCGCCACGGCCTCCGCGTCCAGCTTCGCGGTCCAGAGCTCGTACACCGTGGCGCAGATCCAGGCGATGGCGCAGCAGATGGTGGCCAGCGGCCAGTACCAGTGCTTCAGCAACATCGTGGACCACGAGTCCAGCTGGAACTACCAGGCCGTCAACGCTTCCTCCGGTGCCTACGGTCTCTTCCAGGCGCTGCCCGGCTCCAAGATGTCGTCCGCCGGCTCCGACTGGCAGACCAACCCGGCCACGCAGATCAAGTGGGGCCTGAGCTACATGAACTCCCGCTACGGCAGCCCGTGCGAGGCCTGGACCTTCTGGCAGGCGAATCACTGGTACTAGCCCACGGGTGCATTGACCCAAGGGTTCTCTCAACCTTCGACAGCCCCTCCCCGTCCTAGGGGGAGGGGCTGTCGCCCTGTACGGTCGGAACGGACGACTCCAGGGGCGAGTGGTGAGGAGCAGAGGGCGGATCATGTCGAGAGTGCCGGAGTGGCTCGGCCGGATCGGTGCCGGACTGACCGAGATGGGCGAGCGGTTGGACGAGCGCCGGGCCGAGGTGGAGAAGGAGCACTCCGTCCCGGAACCGCCGCGCCGGGTACCGGTGACGGCCGCCCTCTCGGCCCCCGCGAACGGCTCGGTCCCCCCGGCCGGTTCCACCGGCCCGGCCGGCTCCGCGCCCCGGGCCACCGTGCCCCACGCACGGCGTGCCCCGCGCCCCGACCCCGTCGCGGCCGTCCCCTGGGCGGTGCGGGTCGCCGCCGAGGCCGGCTGGCGGCTGCTGGTGCTGGCGGGCACGGTCTGGGTGCTGATGCGGGTCATCAGCTCCGTCCAACTGGTCGTCTTCTCCTTCGTGATAGCGCTGCTGGTCACCGCGCTGCTCCAGCCCACGGTCGCCTGGATGCGCCGCCGCGGTATGCCGCGCGGACCGGCCACCGCGCTCACCGCGATCTCCGGGTTCGTGGTGATCGGCCTGATGGGCTGGTTCGTGACCTGGCAGGTCATGGAGAACATCGACACCCTCTCCGACCAGATCCAGAGCGGCATCGACGATCTGCGCAACTGGCTGCTGAAGAGCCCGTTCCACGTCACCGACAAGCAGATCAACCAGATCGCCAAGAACCTCCGCGAGGCGATCGGCGCCAACACCGACCAGATCACCTCCTTCGGCCTGGAGGGCGTCCAGGTCGTCGTCGAGGCCCTGACCGGCCTGCTCCTGGTCTTCTTCTCGACGCTCTTCCTGCTGTACGACGGTGAGCGCATCTGGCAGTGGCTGCTGAAGCTCATCCCCTCCGCCGCCCGCGACGGCATGGCCGGCGCCGGCCCGCGCGCCTGGCGCACCCTCACGGCCTACGTCCGGGGCACCGTCCTCGTCGCCCTCATCGACGCCATCTTCATCGGCCTGGGCATCTACTTCCTGGACGTCCCGATGGCCGTCCCGCTCGCCGTCTTCATCTTCCTGTTCTCGTTCATCCCGCTGGTCGGCGCGGTCGCCTCCGGCGCCCTCGCGGTGGTGGTCGCGCTGGTGACCCAGGGCGTGTTCACGGCGGTCATGACCCTGGTCGTGGTCCTCGCGGTCCAGCAGATCGAGGGCCACGTCCTCCAGCCGTTCATCCTCGGCCGCGCGGTCCGCGTCCACCCGCTCGCCGTGGTCCTCTCGGTCGCGGCCGGCGGCCTGGTCGCGGGCATCGGCGGCGCGGTGGTCGCCGTACCGCTGGTGGCGGTGACCAACACGGTGATCAGCTATCTGCACCAGTACTCGAACGAACGGTACGCGGACGAGGAACCACCCGGGCCGGCCCACCCGGCACCCGAGGACGGAGCGGCCGGGGACCGGGACCTCGCGGACCGGGTCCCCGGGGACGGGGCCGGACCGGGCGAGAGCGCGCCGAGGGACGCGGAAGGCCTCGCCCACAGGGAGTAGTGAGCGAGGCCCTCGGGCGCTTCGGGCGGGTCAGCCGCCCAGGACCGCTTCCGCGTCCAGCGTGACACCGACCGCCTCGACGACCGCGGCGATCTTGAACGCCTCCTGGATCACCTCACGGCCGACGCCCGCCTTGCGCAGCACCTGCTCGTGGGAGTCCAGGCACATCCCGCAGCCGTTGATCGCGGACACCGCGAACGACCACAGCTCGAAGTCGACCTTGTCTACACCGGGGTTGCCGATGACGTTCATCCGCAGGCCGGCGCGCAGGGTGCCGTACTCGTGGTCGGAGAGCAGGTGGCGGGTGCGGTAGAAGACGTTGTTCATCGCCATCACCGCGGCCGCGGACTTCGCCGCCCGGTAGGCCTCGGGCGACAGGTTCGCCTCGGCCTCCGGCGCCAGCTCGCGCAGCACGATCGGGGAGCGGGAGGCGATGGCGGTCGCCAGCACCGTGCCCCACAGCTGCTGGGCCGGCAGTTCGGAGTTGCCGATGACCGAACCCAGGTTGAGCTTCAGGTCCTTGGCGTAGTCCGGTACGGCGGACTTGAGCGAGTCGAGGGACACGGGGTCACTCACCCGCCAGCAGCGCGACCGGGTCCAGGGTGTCCTCGCCCTTGGTCCAGTTGCACGGGCAGAGCTCGTCCGTCTGGAGCGCGTCGAGGACCCGCAGGACCTCCTTGGGGTTACGGCCGACCGAACCGGCGGTCACCATGGAGAACTGGATCTCGTTGTTCTGGTCCACGATGAACACCGCGCGCTTGGCGAAGCCGTCCTCGCCCTCGATGCCCAGGTCGCGCATCAGCTCGTGCCGGGAGTCGGCCATCATCGGGAACGGCAGCTCGCGCAGGTCGTCGTGGTCCTTGCGCCAGGCGTGGTGGACGAACTCGGAGTCACCGGAGAAGCCGAGGATCTGCGCGTCGCGGTCGGCGAACTCCTCGTTCAGCTTGCCGAACGCGGCGATCTCGGTGGGGCACACGAAGGTGAAGTCCTTGGGCCACGCGAAGACCACCTTCCAACCCTGGTAGGTCTTGTGGGTGATCGTCTCGAACTCCCGGCCCTTCTCCAGCGAGACGCAGGCGGTCAGTTCGAACTCGGGGAACTTGTCACCGACAGTGAGCACACGCTCTCCTTGCAGCGCGGAGAGACCCCGGGTCGCGGGGTCGTCTCCGATGGGTTGGACGCTCCCGATCGTGGCACAAGGTGCATTGATTCCTGAAATAGCTACACTCGGTCGTGTTGATCGGAGGTGGCTATCAGTGGCTGTGAGTAGTCCCATGGGGAACGGCCTGGCGGCGGGTGCCGGGGGCGGCGGCAAGCGGCGCCAGCCCAGCATCGCCCAGTTGCGCGCCTTCTGCGCGGTCGCCGAGCACCTCCACTTCCGGGACGCGGCGGCCGCGATAGGCATGAGCCAGCCCGCGCTGTCCGGCGCGGTCTCGGCCCTGGAGGAGACGCTCGGCGTCACCCTGCTCGAACGGACGACCCGCAAGGTGCTGCTGTCCCCGGCCGGGGAGCGTCTCGCCGTCCGGGCGAAGGCGGTCCTGGACGAGGTGCAGGCGCTGCTCGCGGAGGCCGAGGCGGTGCGGGCGCCGTTCACCGGGGCGCTGCGGCTCGGGGTGATCCCGACCGTCGCGCCGTATCTGCTGCCGACCGTGCTGCGGCTGGTCCACGGCCGCTACCCGGACCTCGACCTCCAGGTGCACGAGGAGCAGACCGCCAGCCTGGTCGACGGGCTGACCGCCGGCCGTCTCGACCTGCTGCTGCTCGCGGTGCCGCTCGGCATCCCCGGGGTCGTCGAACTCCCGCTGTTCGACGAGGACTTCGTGCTGGTCACCCCGCTCGGCCATCCGCTCGGCGGCCGCACCGGCATCCCGCGCGACGCGCTCAAGGAGCTGAACCTGCTGCTTTTGGACGAGGGGCACTGCCTGCGCGACCAGGCCCTGGACATCTGCCGGGAGGCCGGACGTGATTTCAAAGGGGTGGGGCGGAGCCCCTCGGTCGAGGGCGGTGGTGGGCGACGGGAGGGCGCGCCGGTGACCGCGACGGCCGCCGGGCTGGCCACCCTCGTCCAGCTCGTCGCCGGCGGGCTGGGCTGCACGCTGCTGCCGCACACCGCCGTCAAGGTCGAGACCGGCCGCAGCGACGAACTGCGCACCGGCTCCTTCGCCCGGCCCGCGCCGAGCCGCCGGATCGCCCTCGCGATGCGCGCCGGGGCGGCGCGCGGCGCCGAGTACCGGGAGCTGGCGGGAGCGCTGCGCGAGGCGCTGCGGCCGCTGCCGGTGCGGGTCCTCGGCACGGATGCCTGAGTCTGTCCGCCGTTCGATCAAATGAGTGTCGAACAAAGCGATGTGAACGGCCGAAGAATCCAACTTCCGTCAGCCGGGGACAGGTGGGAAATCCCCCGCTGAAATATGCCATCGAACTGATACACATACCTCCTCGGTGCGACGCGTCAGGCGTCTGTGCGAAATGCCGAAAACGCCAAGGGGGGCGATGTCGGACGATCGGGATCCCCTCGGCAGGGCCGGTTACGGCCGGCTCGCGCACGCCCTGATCGCGTGCGGGCGCGAGGGGTTCAGCGGCGAACTGCGGGTGCCGGGCAGCCCGGGCGGCGCCTTCCATCTGCGCGGCGGACTGGTGGTCGCGGCCGACAGCCCCGGCTCCCCGGGACCCGAGGCGCTGCTGCTGCGCTCCGACCGCATCGACGGCGAGCAGTGGGCCGAGCTGGTGCGGGAGTCCGGCGGGGCGCGCTGGCCGGTCGCCGGTCTGATCGCCCGCGGCTACGCGGGAGCGGCCCAGCTCCGGGTGGTGTGCGTGATGGCGCTCCAGGACGCGGCCTTCGCCATCGTCGCCGGCCGGGTGGACGGCTGCGAGGCCGTGCTCGACACCGAGCCGCACGCCCCGGTCGCCGTCGGCGAGGCACCCGCCCGGCTGCTCCAGGAGGCGAACCGCAAGCTGGCCGCCCTGGCCGCGCTGCCCCACCCCGTGCGCCCCGACCGGGAGCGCCCGCTGCCCGCCGCCGGGGCCGACCGCCCGCTCACCCCGCTGCAACAGGAGCTGCTCGGCCATGCCGACGGCCGCCGTACCGCCCGCGACCTCGCCTTCCGTACCGGCCGCGGGGTCTACACGGTCACCGTGGAGGTCGCCCGCATGCTCGGCGAGGGACTCCTGGAGTGCGCGGCCCCGGCCGTCGGCGTCCCGGTCCTGATGCCGGTCGAGACCGCCGTCGTACGGCACCGGGAACCGCCCCCGCCGCCCCCGCCCCGGCCTCTGGAGCCGGTCCCCGTCCCCACCGAACTGCCGCGCCGCGAGCCCGGTGCCAGCGGCATCACCGAAGCCCTCGGCCCGCCCAGGAGCGGGACGAGCTGGAAGGGGTTCTTCCGGCTGCGGCACGGAACTGCGAAATGAGAAAAGGCGCGTCGATTGCCGTAGCGGTCGAATTCAGTCAGGAATCAGGGAGTTGAGCACATGAATCATGAAGCCCTGGCGCAGGAAATGCGCGGGCTGCGCGAACGGGTCACCGGAATCACCGACACGGCCCTGGCGGCCGCCGACGGAATGCTGATAGCCGCCGACACCGCCGATTCCATCGACCCGGAGGGCCTCGCGGCCCTCGCGGCCGCCGGCCTCGGCCTCGCGCGCCGCACCGCCGAGGCCACCGCACGCGGTGTGCTGCGGCAGACGGTGACGTACGGCAGCCACGGCTGCGTCGCGTTCTACGCGGTCGGCGACACCGCCCTGATGGTCGTGCTCGGCGACGAGGGGATGGACCTGGAGCATCTGCACCGGGCGACCCATCCGGCCCTCGACCGCATCGGCGCGATCCTCACCGAGAAGGCACCAGAGGGAGTGTGAAGGGATGGCGACGAAGCGTATGGCCACGGGGTTCTCCGACCAGGTGATGAGTCTGGTCAAGTCACTGCGCAACGAGGCGCCTGAGTGCGTCGCGTCCGGTGTGGTGGACATGTCCACCGGGATGCTGCTCTCGTACGAGACCATCGACAACCACCCGCCCGAGGTCCTGGACCTGCTGGCGGGCGCGACCCTGGACCTGTTCCAGGGGCGCACGGTCGTGATGATCGAGGACGTCTTCAAGGAGCGCCGCGGCATCACCGGCGACAACCACTTCTTCCGGGAGATCCTGGTCAACAGCGACAACCTCACCCACCTGTTCATCCGCATGAACGAGCAGCAGGACGTGGTGGCCGTGATCGTCTGCCGCAAGTCGGTGAACGTCGGCATGCTGCTCGCCCAGGCCCGCAGGGTGGTGCGGGAGCACAGCCTGTGACCGCACGGTGGCCGGTCCCCTCCCGCACCGGGAGGGGACCGGCCACCGTGCGGCGGGGCCGTCCGGCGTCACTCGGTGCGCAGGCCGTCCGGGCGCATCAGGCGCAGCAGCGCCGGCAGGCTGAGCACGGTCACGGCCACGACCACGGCCGCCCCGATGCCCGTCATCGAGGCCACGCTCGCCCAGTCCACCCGCAGCGGCACGGCCGTCATCTTCAGCAGCACCCCGCCGAGCGTCAGCCCGACCGCCGTCGCGAGCAGCAGCCCCAGCGCGATCGGGATCGCCGCCTGCCACAGCACGGACAGGGTGAGGGTACGGCGCCGGGTGCCGAAGGCGACCAGCGACGACAGCAGCTTCCTGCGCTCCCGCAGCTGCTCCAGCTGGGAGACCAGCAGGCTCGCGCCGATGAGCGCCAGGACGGCGGCGGCACCCACGAACAGGCCGGTGCGGATGGCGTCGTACTGGTCGGAGCGCTCGGTCGACTGCCACGCCCACACGTCGGAGAGCGGGTCGATCGCGGCGGCCGCGGTGCGCACCTGCTCGGCGGCGTCCGCGCGGTCCGGGTCCGTCCGGACGTAGACACTGCCCTGCAGATGCGGACGGGCCTCGGCCGGCAGCGCGGCCGGGGTGAGCAGCAGGCCGGTCACGTCGGCCAGGACCGTGGTCAGCGCGTTCTTGCGGACCTGGGCCCGGCCGATCTCGGCCGGCAGCGTCAAGGGGGCCTCGGCGCCCTTCGAGCTGTCGGAGTAGGACGGGTCGACCCAGATCGTCCGGCCGGGCTTCGCCAGCTCGCCGATGCCGTCGTCGCCGTCCGCGGCGTCGGAGCGGAAGACGTCCCCGTCCCGGCACGACTCCACCCTGACCACCTCGCGCAGGGCCGCGCAGTCGCCGACGACGATCTGCACGGTCTCCTCGGGGTCGGTGCGCCGGGCCGCCACCGAGGTCATCGACAGCGCCACGGCCTGCCGTACGCCCGGGGTCCCGCGGAGGGTACGGGCGGCGGTGTCCGGGGTCGCGCCGTACTGGAGGTCGACCTGGAGCTGGACCCGGGCCGGGTCCTTCCCGGTGGACCTGGTGTAGTTCGCCTCGACCCCGGCGAACAGCATCTGCAGCGCGATGGCCCCGGCCACCGCCACCGCGATGCCGTTCACCATCCGGGCCGCCGTACCGCTGCTCAGCTGGAGCCTGCGGACCGCCAGTTGCCAGGAGAGCGCCCCGCCGCCCAGGCGCCGTACGGCCGACTCCACCACCCAGGGCAGCAGCGCGGTGATGCCGACGAGCAGGGCGAGGACACCGCCGGAGACCAGGTAGGGGTTGAAGTTCCCGTCGCTGTCGCCCTGTCCGGCCATCGGGACGAGCATCAGCAGGCCGAGCAGCGGCAGCAGCAGCCGCCACCACAGCCGGCGCCGCCCGGGTCCTGCCTTGCGCACCACGCCGAGCGGTTCGATGACGACCCGGCGCAGCGAGAACAGCGTGACCAGCACGGCCGTCGCCGGGACCGCGAGCGCCACCAGGAGCGCCAGGACGGGCGAGGGGGTCAGGAAGCCGGGGAAGACACTGATGCCGAACAGTTCGACGGTGCCGGCGAGCTGGGCCCCGGCCAGGAAGAAGCCGACGCCGAACACCAGACCCAGCAGGGAGCCCGCGAGGGCCTCGCCGGCCGCGATCCGCCGGGCCATCCCGCCGTCGCAGCCCACCAGCCGCAGCGCCGCGAGCCGTCGGTCGCGCTGCTCGCCGCCGAACCGGACGGCGGTGGCCACGAAGATGGCGACCGGGGTGAGCAGCACCATGAACACCATCAGCACGAGCAGCAGCAGGATCGGGTCCAGCGGTTCCGACTCCTGGCCGGAGGTGGCGCCGAAGTGGTCGATCCGGTCGACGTTGCCGGTGCCGATCCGCTCGGTCAGATGCGTGGAGCCGGCGAACCAGACGAGTTCGCGCGGGCCGATGAGCCCGGCGTCCCCGACGGTCCCGACGATCTTCCCGGGCAGGCGGGCGCGGAGCAGCCCGGTGCCGGACGACTTCAGCAGGTCGGCCAGTGCGGGGGAGACGTACACCTCGCCCTCGGCCGGGAACCTGCCGAGGCCCGGCGGCAGCGGTGCCCGGGCGCCGTCCGGCTGGACCAGCCGGCCGCGCACGTCCAGGGAGTGCCAGGTGGTGTCGGCGCGCCCGATGACCAGTGTGTCGTCGGCCGCCTTGATCCCCGTGGAGGAGAACGAGTAGTCCTGGCGGGCCTCCTCCCGGGCGTGCCGGGTGTCCAGGATGGTGGGGACCGCCGCCGTGAGCAGCAGCAGTGCCACGCCGAGTCCGACGCCGACGCCGGTCAGCAGCGCCCGGATCCAGCCCTCGCGCCCGCCGGTGAAGGCGAACCGGGCCCCCATGGCCAGATCACCGGCCCAGCGCCGGCCGCGGCTCATACGGTCCGCTCCATGTCCCGGGACCTGCCGTCCCGTACGACGATCTCCCGGTCGGAGTAGGCGGCCACCCGGGCCTCGTGGGTGACCAGCACGACGGCCGCGTTGGTGGAGCGGGCGGCGTCCGTCAGCAGCTCCATCACCCGCTCGCCGTTGAGCGAGTCCAGCGCGCCGGTCGGCTCGTCCGCGAACAGCACCCGCGGCGAGGTCACCAGCGACCGAGCCACCGCGACGCGCTGGCCCTGCCCGCCGGAGACCTCGCCGGGCCGCTTCCGGGCGAGGTCGTCGACCTCCAGGCGCTGCATCCAGCCCAGCGCGGTCTTCTCGGCCTCCTTGCGGGAGGTGCCGTTCAGCCGCAGCGGGAGCGCCACGTTCTCCACGCAGGTCAGCTCCGGCACCAACTGCCCGAACTGGAAGACGAACCCGAACTCGGAGCGGCGCAGGGCACTGCGTTCGGCGTCGTTCATGGTGGCCATCTCCCGCCCCGCGTAGGTGATCGACCCGGAGTCGGGCGGCACGATCCCGGCGAGGCAGTGCAGCAGGGTCGACTTGCCCGAGCCGGAGGGGCCCATCACGGCGACGACCTCGCCGGGGTGGATCGAGAACTCGGCGCCGTCGAGGGCGACGGTCGGGCCGTAGGCCTTGCGGAGTTCCTCGGCGGCGAGCAGCGAACCGGCGGGGGCGCTCATCCGGCCACCTCCGCCCGGAGCCGGTCGAGCCGGGCCGCGGTCAGCTCCAGCCAGCGCAGGTCGGCCTCCAGGTGGAAGAGCGCGTGGTCGCAGACGAGCTGGTCCGCGAGGTCCCCGTGCCGCTTGCGGTCCGTCAGGATCCGCATGCTGCGCAGGTGTTCGGAGCGCTGGGCGTCGAGGATGTCGCCGGCGTCCCGGTGCGTCAGCAGCGCGAGCACGACCTTGGTGTACAGGGTGGACTGGAGGTACTCGGCCGGCTTCTCCGGCGTCGCGAGCCACCGTTCGACGTCGGTGACCCCGGCGTCGGTGATGGCGTACCGCTTCCGCTCGGGGCCGCCGCCGGCCTCGATGCCGTCGACCTCGACCAGGCCGTTCTTCAGCAGCCGGGACATCGTCGAGTAGACCTGGCCGTAGTGCAGCGGCCGGTCGTGACCGAACTTCTCGTCGAAGGCCCGCTTGAGGTCGTAACCGTGGCGCGGGCCGGACTCCAGGAGTCCCAGGAGTGTGTGACCGATGGACATGGAGAGGACTCTACACACGGTGTATACGCGGTGTGTATACATGCGGTGTGCAGTCCCCGGCGGACCGTGCGAACCCGCACGTCGGAGCCGATTGTCACGGTTGTGCGACAGCGCGGCGTCATGGAACGGAGGCCTGCTCCGTCGACGCCGCGGGAGTCCGGCCCGGCCCTGGCCGCAGGGGCCGTCAGCCTGCCGGGGGGCCGGCGGCGGAGCCCCCGGGCGGCCGGCCCCGGCGCGGCAGGGGACCGGTCTCCCCGGGCAGCCGGCCCGCCTCCGCCAGGGCGCGGCGCAGGAGGAACTCGATCTGGGCGTTGGCCGACCGCAGTTCGTCCCCGGCCCACCGCGCCAGCGCCTCGTACACCGACGGGTCGAGCCGCAGCAGCACCTGTTTGCGCTGCTGCGGCCGGCGCCGTCCCGCCTCCTCGGGCGGGGGCGAGTCCGTCACTGGTAGAGCGTCCCGGTGTTGAGCACCGGCTGCGGCGCCCGGTCCCCGCACAGCACCACCATCAGGTTGGACACCATCGCCGCCTTGCGCTCCTCGTCCAGCTCCACGATGTCCCGCTCGGAGATCCGAACGAGCGCCGCCTCCACCATGCCCACCGCCCCGTCCACGATCTGCCGCCGCGCGGCCACCACCGCGCCGGCCTGCTGCCGCTGGAGCATCGCCGAGGCGATCTCGGGAGCGTACGCCAGATGGGTGAACCGTGACTCGATGACCCGCACTCCGGCCGCCTCCACCCGCACCTGGAGCTCGACGGCCAGCTTCTCGGTGATCTCCTCGGCGTTGCCGCGCAGCGAGAGACCGCCCTCGTCGTGGGCGTCGTACGGGTACTCGATGGCGATGTGCCGGACCGCGGTCTCGGTCTGCGTCGAGACGAACTCCGTGTAGTCGTCGACCTCGAAGACGGCCTGGGCGGTGTCCTGGACCTTCCACACCACCACGGCGGCGAGTTCGATCGGGTTGCCGTAGGCGTCGTTGACCTTGAGGACGGCGGTCTCGTGGTTGCGCACCCGCGTCGAGATCTTCGTGCGCGAGGTGAAGGGGTTCACCCAGCGCAGCCCGTCCTGCCGGATGGTGCCCCGGTAGCGGCCGAAGAGCTGGACGACCCGGGCCTCGCCGGGCGCGACCGTGTTCAGGCCGCGCATCGCGATGACCGCGGCGAGGAAGACGAGGACGCCGCCGACGGCGAACACGGGGTTCACCGAGGCGGACACGAAGAGCGCGGCCGCGGCCGCGAGTCCGGCCAGCCCGAGCAGCAGGGCGAGCCCGCCGCCGATGCTGTGCGCCGTGAACTCCCGTACGCGCGGGGCCGGCATCTCGGGTACGTCGGCGGTGGCCTGGGCGTCGTGCGCGGACATGGTTCCCCCTGGGGTGAGCGGACTAAGCGTTGTTCTATCTAAGTGATATCACTTTAATGCACCGAGCAACCCTCCGCCTTCTCCGCTCGTCGGTTCCGTTGGGCGGGGTGCTGATTGTCACGTCCGAAAAGGGACAGATCGTGCGCTCTTTGTCATAGAGAGCGGTGTTAGCTTTCTGGACTGACCTGAACCATGTACCTGTGTGACAGCCGCACACACGTGTGACAGCCGAGACGAAGCGGAGCAGACGGACTCATGGGACGAGCGGAAGAGAGAAGAGCGCGACAGCGTGGCGGCAACCGCGCCGCGCCCCGGCGCCCCTCGCCCGAGGACGTCCCCGAGTCACCGGCCCCGTCCGGCGCCACCGCGACCGCGGTCGACCCGCCGGCCGCCGAGGCCGGCACCCGCGCGGAGCGCCGCAAGGCCGCCGCCGGCAAGGGGAAGCCGGGTCGGGCGGGCGGGAACGGCAAGCCCGCGCAGGGGCGGATACGCAGACTGTTCACCTGGAAGAAGATGCTCGGCGCTTTCTTCGGCGTCTGTCTGCTGGGCATCGGCGCCTTCATCGCGCTCTACGTGATGGTCACCGTCCCCGAGGGCAACGAGCTCGCGCAGACCCAGAGCAACGTCTACGAGTACAGCGACGGCTCCGTCCTCGCCCGCAAGGGCACCGTCAACCGCGAGATCGTGGACCTCTCCAAGGTGCCCAAGGAGGTCCAGCACACCTTCGTCGCGGCGGAGAACAAGTCCTTCTACAACGACTCGGGCATCGACCTCAAGGGCATGGCCCGCGGCCTCTACAACACGGCGATGGGCCGCGGCACCCAGGGCGGATCGACGATCACCCAGCAGTACGTCAAGAACTACTACCTCAGCCAGGACCAGACCGTCACGCGCAAGCTGAAGGAACTGGTCATCTCGCTGAAGGTGGACCGCGAGAAGTCCAAGGACGACATCCTCGCCGGCTACATCAACACCAGCTACTACGGCCGCGGCGCCTACGGCATCCAGGCCGCCGCCCAGGCCTACTACCGCGTCGACGCCCAGGACCTGACGGTCCAGCAGGGCGCCTACCTGGCCGCGCTGCTCCAGGCGCCGAGCCAGTACGACTGGGCGGTGGCCGGCCCCATCGGCAAGAAGCTGGTGAAGGAGCGCTGGAACTACGTCCTGGACAACATGGTCGGCCAGGGCTGGCTGGACAAGTCCAAGCGCGCCGACTCGAAGTTCCCGGTGCCCGAGGAGCCCAAGGCCGCCTCCGGTCTGGACGGCCAGAAGGGCTACCTGGTCGACCTGGCCAACACCCAGCTGGAGAACCAGCTGATGAAGTCCCAGGGCATCACCCGGTCCGAGGCGGAGGCCCAGGTCGTCGACCAGGGCTGGACGATCACGCTGAACATCAACCGCACCAAGCAGGCCAAGCTGGAGGCGGCCGTCAAGGGCCAGCTCACCAGCAAGCTCGACGGCAAGAAGCGCAAGGTCGACAAGAACGTCCAGGCCGGCGCCGTCTCCGTCGACCCCAGGACCGGCAAGATCGTCGCCCTCTACGGCGGCGTCGACTACTACAAGCACTACACGAACAACGCGACCCGCGCCGACTACCAGCCGGCCTCGACCTTCAAGCCGATCATCCTCGCCGCGGCCGTCGACCAGAACGCCGAGACGCAGGACGGCAAGGCGATCAACGCGAACACGGTCTACGACGGCACCAGCGGCCGCGCGGTCAAGGGCAGCGACATCGCCTTCGCGCCGCCGAACGAGGACGACGCCGACTACGGCAACATCACCGTGCAGACCGCCATGAACAAGTCCGTCAACTCGGCGTTCGCGCAGATGGGCGTGGACGTCGGCATGAAGAACGTGCTGAAGACCGCGGACGACCTCGGCCTGGACACCGAGAACGTGCAGGCGGTGCCCGCGATGACGCTGGGCACGATGGGCGCGAGCCCGCTGGAGATGGCCGGGGTCTACGCCACGCTCGACAACCACGGGCAGAAGGTCACCCCGACGATCATCGCGTCGGCGGAGAAGACCGGCCGCAAGGTCGACATGCCCGACCCGATCGGCGACCAGGTCATCAGCCGCGCCGCGGCCGACCAGGTGACGTCGGTGCTGACCGGCGTGGTCGACGACGGTACGGCCAAGGTCTCGGTGGCCCAGAACTCGCTGCGCAGGGGCCAGCAGGTGGCGGGCAAGACCGGTACGTCCGACAACAACAAGTCGGCCTGGTTCACCGGCTACACGCCCGACCTGGTGACCTCGGTCGGCCTGTTCGGCGAGGACGCCAAGACCCACAACCAGGTCTCGTTGACCGGCGCCACGGGCCTCATCCCCGGCACCGGCCGGATCAACGGCGGCGGCTACCCGGCGCAGATCTGGGCGGCGTACACCTTCGGCGTCACCAAGAAGGCCAAGTTCGACCTGGACACCGAGCTGGGCGCGGCGGTCCAGCCGACCCAGACGCCGAGCCAGAGCGCGAGCCCGTCCGAGACGCCGTCCGAGACGCCGAGCGAGACCCCGACCGAGTCCGCGAGCCCGTCCGAGACGCCCTCGCAGACGCCGAGTTCGACCCCGACGAAGTCCGCGACCCCGACCACCACGGCTCCCTCCGCCCCGGAGGAGACCCCGACGGACGAGATCACGGACGACCCGCTGAACCCGGCGGACGAGCAGTAGTCACCCGGCGGGGAACCGCGGCCGGGCCCACCGGCCCGCGGTTCCCCGCCGCCGCCGAACCCGGCGGCACTACCTGTTCAGCTCGAACCAGACGACCTTGCCGGTGCTGAGCCGGGTCGCCCCCCACCGGCGCGCCAGCCGGTTCACCAGGTACAGCCCCCGGCCGCCCTCGTCCGTCGCCCGCGCCTGCCTGAGCCGCGGCAGCTGCGGCACGTCGTCGCCGACCTCGCAGCGCAGCACATCGGTCCGCAGCAACCGCAGCGTCACCGGCCGCGAGGCGTACCGCACCGCGTTCGTCACGACCTCGCTGACCAGCAGCTCGACCGAATCGCTGAGCTCCTCCAGCCCCCAGCGGGACAGCGCGCGCCGCGCCAGCCGCCGCGCCCGCCCCGGCGCCGCGTCCTCCGGCTCCAGGAACCAGTACGCCACGTCGCTCGGCGCGATCCCGTCGAAGCGGGCCGCGAGCAGCGCGATGTCGTCGTCCCGGTCGCCCGGGCCGAGTATGTCCAGCACCTCGTCGCACAGCGCTTCGAGCGGCGGCGGATGGTCCGGCCCGGTCAGCTGGGCCGTCGCCGCGAGCTTCTCGCGCAGCTGCTCTATGCCCGTCCACACGTCCCGCAGCCGGGACTCCACCAGCCCGTCGGTGTACAGCAGCAGCGTCGCCCCGGCCGGCGCGTCCAGCTCGACCGCCTCGAAGTCGACCCCGCCGACCCCGATCGGCGCCCCCGACGGCACCTTCAGCACCTCGGCCCGGCCGCCCAGGTGCAGCAGCACCGGCGGCGGATGCCCGGCGTTGGCGATGGTGATGCGGTGCGAGACCGGGTCGTAGACGGCGTACAGGCAGGTCGCCATCCGGTCGGTGCCCAGCCGCTGGGCCTGTTCGTCGAGGTGGTGCAGGACCTCCTGCGGCGGCAGGTCGAGCCCCGCCAGCGTCTGCGCGGTCGTCCGCAGCTGGCCCATGATCGCGGCCGAGGTCATGGAGTGCCCCATGACGTCACCGACGACCAGCGCCACCCGGCTGCCCGGCAGCGGGATCGCGTCGTACCAGTCGCCGCCCACCCGCGCGGTCTCGGCGGCCGGCAGATAGCGGGACGCCAGCCGTACGCCGGTCGCGCTCGGCAGGTTCTCCGGAAGCATGGTCCGCTGCAGCTCGTCGGCGATGTAGGCCTCCCGGCCGTACAGCACCGCCTTGTCGATGCCGAGCGCGCTGTGCGTGGCCAGCTGGGCGGCGACCAGCAGGTCGTCCGTCTCGAAGGCGAGCCGCTCCGGACGGCGCAGGAACAGGGCCGCGCCGATCACCCGGCGACGGCCGCGCAGCGGGGCGAGGATCGCGTGCTGCGCGCCGGGCACCAGCGACTCGTGCCCGCCGCCGAGGAGTTCGGGCAGCGCGGCGCGGGCGGCGGGGGAGTCGGCGAACACCGGCCGTACGCCCCGCAGCACCTCGTTGAGGGCGCCGCCCGGGCGGACCTCGCACAGCTCCTCGCCGAGCGCGGCCAGACCGATGTCGGTCGGATCCGGCTCCGGCGCGGGCAGCGGCGGGAAACCCTCGGTGTCCCGTTCCTCCGGGATGCGGTCGGTGCGGCGCAGCCGCAGCAGCACCGGGCCGGTGGGCCGCTCGTCGCCGACCGGCAGCGGATCGCGCAGATAGACCAGGATCGCGTCCGAGAAGGTCGGCACGGTCGCCCGGCACAGCCCCATCACGATCTCGTCGAGGTCGATGCCCCGGGCGATCCGCCGGGTCGCGGCGCCCACGAAGCGCAGCCGGTCGCCGTCCCGCCGCATGGGCATCGGCCGGCCGGGCGGCAGCCCGCGTCCGCTGCGGCGGTCCGGGCCGGCCGCCCGTTCCTGCTCGGCGCCGGGCTGGGGCGGGATGCCCTCCGCGGTGGGGCGCGGCCGGTGGGTGTCGGGCTCAGCGCTGGTGGGCTGGGCGTGCTCGGGGCCGTTGACGGAATGCTCCTTGGGCGTGCTGGTACCGGGACCGGAGGGCGTCTCGCCCGCGCGGGCCTGCGGGGGTAAGCCGGTGGCGCCGACCGGCCGCGGTGGGGGTTGGTGGGCCTGCGCCGGCTGTGCCGGGGAACGCAGGAGCGCCCCGCGGTCCTCCGCGGGGTCTACGCCCGGCTGTGGGCGTTCGTAGGAGGTGGGGTGCTCCGTCACGCGAGTCGAATCCGTCCGTCCGGGGCTGCGCGCCGCGCGCGCAGACGGTCCCGCCGAAGTCCCGATACCCGGAATACGTGCCCCAGGAACGGAATTCCCGCGTGGTCAGAGGCTGGTCCTGTGCCACCGGCGAACGGTCTGCGGCTGCCGGACCGCGCACCGGTGTTGCCCTCGTACCCCTCGCTCACGTCCTGCCGCCCCTCGGTGACGTTCGGTCAAGCCCGGAGCATGATCCGGGAGTTGTGCTCGACGCGTTGCTGGACGCGCCCTTGCGGAGGACGATCCTACGGTTGTGGACCGGGGGCGCATCAAGGGTCTCATGAGGACACGTGCGCGGGCGTACGGTCCCAGTCCTCCGGCAGCGACGGTACAGCCCAGGACGGGTCCGGTCGCCAGTGCTGCCAGCCGTCCGAGAAGGGCGCCTCCCAGGACCGTACGGCGTCCACCGCGGCCAGGCCCGCCGCCCGCACCCGTTCGGCCGTCTCCGGGGCCATCAGGCCGTCCCGCTGGGCCTGCGCGAACTCGTCCTCGTCGAGCCAGTGCCAACTGCGGTCCGGGTGCACGGAGATGTCCAGGAAGTGGTCCTCCGAGTCCACTCCGCCGTCCCAACGCAGGAGCGGCTGCTCCAGATTGACGTACCAGTTCTTGAAGTGCCAGCCCGGCTCCCAGAACAGCCACACCGACCACGGCTGGCCGGGCCGGGCCAGCTTCAGCACGCCGGTGCCGAACCAGTGGCCGCGGGCGACCGACCGGGGCTTGGTGTACCGGGACTCCAGCGGTTCCTCGCCCACCGAGGTGCCGTCGGCGAGCACGGGCCTGACGCACTCGGTGCCGGGGGCGAGCCAGACGACGAGCAGCTCCGGGTCGTCCCGGACGACGGTGACGGGGCGCGCGATGTGGAAGCCGTCCCCGGCGTTCTCCCGGTACCGCCACAGGATCTGGCTGCCGGGAGCCCAGAACCCGGTGCCCGGGGCGTTCCCCCGGCCGGTTCCGGTCGCACCGCCCGTCTCCCCGCGCGTCACGCGTCTCACCGCTCCACCGTCTGCCATGAACAGATATTAGGTGCCCGGGGCATACGACGCCGCGGCAAACGTCACGGTTCAGGCCGGGCGGCGTGAAACGTTCGTACGCGGTTACGGTCGTGTCATCCGCAGGACATCCAGCGCCTCGTCCAGCTGCTCGACGGTCAGATCCCCCTTCTCGACGTACCCGCCCTCGATGACGACCTGACGGATCGTCTTACGTTCCGCCAGCGCCTTCTTGGCCACCTTGGCGGCCTCCTCGTACCCGAGGTGGCGGTTGAGCGGCGTCACCACGGACGGCGAGGACTCGGCGTACTCCCGGGCCCGTTCCCGGTTCGCGGTGATCCCGTCCACGGTCCGGTCGGCGAGCAGCCGCGACACGTTGGCGAGCAGCCGGACGGACTCCAGCACGTTCTTCGCGATGACCGGAAGCATCACGTTGAGCTCGAAGTTGCCGGCCGCGCCCGCGAAGGCGATCGTCTGGTCGTTCCCGATGACCTGCGCCGCCACCATCAACACGGCCTCCGGAACGACCGGGTTGACCTTCCCCGGCATGATCGAGGAGCCGGGCTGCAGATCCGGCAGCGCGATCTCGGCGAGCCCGGTCCGCGGTCCCGACGCCATCCACCGCAGATCGTTGGCGATCTTCGTCAGCCCGACCGCGACGGTCCTCAGCTGCCCGCTGGTCTCCACGATCCCGTCCCGGGCGCCCTGCGCCTCGAAGTGGTCGCGCGCCTCGGTGAACGGCAGCCCCGTCACCCGGGCGACCTCCTCGATCACGGCGGCGGAGAACCCGGCCGGGGTGTTGATCCCGGTCCCGACCGCGGTCCCGCCGAGCGGCAGTTCCGCGAGCCGGGGCAGCGAGGCGCGCAGCCGCTCCACGCCGTACCGCACCTGCGCGGCGTACCCGCCGAACTCCTGTCCCAGCGTCACCGGCGTGGCGTCCATGAGGTGGGTCCGCCCCGACTTCACCACGTCGGCGAACTCCCCGGCCTTGCGCTCCAGCGAACCGGCGAGGTGTTCGAGCGCCGGTACCAGGTCCCGGGTGACGGCGGCGGTGGCGGCGACATGGATCGACGACGGGAACACGTCGTTGGAGGACTGCGAGGCGTTCACGTGGTCGTTCGGATGGACGTCCCGTCCCAGCCGCTCGCTCGCCAGCGTCGCGATGACCTCGTTGGCGTTCATGTTCGACGAGGTCCCCGACCCCGTCTGGAACACGTCGACCGGGAAGTGCTCGTCCCACTTCCCGTCGGCGACCTCCCCGGCCGCCTCCTGGATCGCCCGCGCGACGTCCTCGTCCACGACCCCCAGCCGGGCGTTGACCCTGGCCGCCGCCCCCTTGATCCGCGCCAGCGCCTCGATGTGCGCCCGCTCGATCCGCTGCCCGGAGACCGGGAAGTTCTCGACGGCCCGCTGCGTCTGCGCCCGCCACTTCGCGTACCCGGGCACCCGGACGTCACCCATGGAGTCGTGCTCGATGCGGTAGTCACCGCGGTAGTCGCTCATACCGCGTACAGCATCCGCCCGGCCTGCGATGTTCCACCCGTTGCGCCACCCGGGTGCGGCGGGGGGAATCCGCTCCCCGCCGCACCCGGGGCACTACGCCAGCCCGGGCCCCCGCACCGGAATGCTCGTGAAGGTCGGGGCCGGCGCCGGGTCCTGGAAGAAGTCGTTGCCCTTGTCGTCTACGACGATGAACGCCGGGAAGTCCTCGACCTCGATCTTCCAGACCGCCTCCATGCCGAGCTCCTCGTACTCGACGACCTCGACCTTCTTGATGCAGTCCTGGGCGAGACGGGCCGCGGGGCCGCCGATGGAGCCGAGGTAGAAGCCGCCGTGCGCGTCGCACGCGTCGGTGACCTGCTTGCTGCGGTTGCCCTTGGCGAGCATCACCCTGGACCCGCCGGCCGCCTGGAACTGCTCGACGTAGGAGTCCATGCGGCCGGCCGTCGTCGGGCCGAAGGAACCGGACGCGTAGCCCTCGGGGGTCTTCGCCGGGCCCGCGTAGTACACCGGGTGGTCCTTCAGGTACTGCGGCATCTCCTCACCCGCGTCGAGCCGCTCCTTGATCTTGGCGTGCGCGATGTCGCGCGCGACGACGAGCGGCCCGGTGAGCGAGAGCCGGGTCTTGACCGGGTACCTGGTCAGCTCCGCGAGGATCGTGTCCATGGGCTGGTTCAGGTCGATCCGCACCACGTCGGAGGAGTCGTCGAGGTGCTCGTCGGTGGTCTCGGGGAGGAACCGCGCGGGGTCCGTCTCCAGCTGCTCCAGGAAGACGCCCTCGGCGGTGATCTTCGCGACGGCCTGCCGGTCGGCGGAGCAGGAGACCGCGATGGCGACCGGGCAGGACGCGCCGTGCCGCGGCAGCCGCACCACCCGCACGTCGTGGCAGAAGTACTTGCCGCCGAACTGCGCGCCGATCCCGATCCGCTGCGTCAGCTCGAAGACCTTCTGCTCCAGGTCCTTGTCCCGGAAGCCGTGGCCGAGCTCGGAGCCCTCCGCCGGGATCTCGTCCAGGTAGTGCGCGGAGGCGTACTTCGCGGTCTTCAGCGCGTACTCGGCGGACGTGCCGCCGACGACGATCGCCAGGTGGTACGGCGGGCACGCGGCCGTACCGAGCGAACGGATCTTCTCCTCCAGGAACTTCATCATGGAGGCCTCGTTCAGGACGGCCTTCGTCTCCTGGTAGAGGAACGACTTGTTGGCCGAGCCGCCGCCCTTGGCCATGAAGAGGAACTTGTAGGCGCCGCCGTCGGTGGCGTACAGCTCGATCTGGGCCGGCAGGTTCGACCCGGTGTTCTTCTCCTCCCACATGGTGAGCGGAGCCATCTGCGAGTAGCGCAGGTTCAGGTTCAGGTAGGCGTCGTAGATGCCGTGGCTCAGCGCCGCCTCGTCGCCGCCCTCGGTCAGCACGTTCTGCCCGCGTTTGCCCATGACGATCGCCGTGCCGGTGTCCTGGCACATGGGCAGCACGCCGGCGGCCGCGATGTTCGCGTTCTTCAGCAGGTCGAGCGCGACGAACTTGTCGTTGCCCGAGGCCTCCGGGTCGTCGACGATCCGGCGCAGCTGGGCGAGGTGGGCGGGGCGCAGGTAGTGCTGGATGTCGTGGATGGCCTCCGCGGCCAGCTTGCGCAGCGCCTCGGGCTCCACCTTGAGGAACGTCCGCCCGTCCGGTCCCTCGACGGTGGACACGCCCTCCGAGGTCACCAGCCGGTACGGGGTGGTGTCCTCACCCTGGGGGAGCAGATCGGTATACGCGAACTCAGGCATCTCAGCCCATTCCTCACTCTGACGGACGGCCGCCCGCCGACGCTGGCGGGCGCTGTCCAGCGTAGAACCTGCCGTCGGCGGGGAGCCTGTGAGGTAAGGCTCAGTTCGGGCGCCGCACCTGCCGCGCGGGTTCTCCGGCGGGTCCGCCGACGGTTCTCCGGCAGGTCCGCCGACGGTTCTCCGGCGGGTCCACCGACGTTCTCCGGCGGGTTTTCCACAGGACCGGACGAGGGGTAGTCGCGATCTATCGCGTTTCGGTACCCTGCTGTCGTGGACCTTCAGAAGCAGACCCCTCAGGAGCGCGCCGGGGCGCCGGTCGCCGAGCTGCGCGCCTCGGACGCCGACCGCGACCGCATCGCCGACATCCTGCGGGAGGCCCTCGCCGAGGGGCGCCTGACCGCCGACGAGCACGCCGAGCGCGTGGAGGGGGTGCTGAACGCCAAGACGGTGGGCGAGCTGGAGGTCTTCATACGGGACCTGCCCGCGGCCCACGCCGGCCCCGCCTCGCCCGCGTACACGCCGGTGCCGCCGCGGCCGACGCCCGGCGCGATCCCCGTCGAGGCGGACGCCAACGTGGTGGCCGTCTTCAGCAGCGCGGTCCGCCGGGGCCGCTGGCGCGCGGGCCGCCGGCTGCACGTGTACTCGGTCTTCGGCTCCGTCGAGATCGACCTGAGCGAGGCGATCTTCGAGTACCAGCAGGTCGTCATCAAGGCGATCTCGGTCTTCGGCGACGTCCAGATCCGGGTCCCGGAGAACGTGTCGCTGCGCGGCACCGGCGGCGGGGTGCTGGGCAACTTCGAGGCGGACACGCTGGATTCGGTCGATCCCGACGCGCCGGTCGTCTACGTCGACGGCTGGGCCGTCCTCGGGAACGTGGAGGCCCGGCCGAAGCGCGGGAGGTTCATCGAGGACATCCTCGACCGGGTTCACGACAAGATCGACAGGAAGATGCGCAAACACCTCGACCGTTGACGGTCGCGAATCGCCCCGTGCCGGACGGCGCCCGGGGTCGTGAACCGGCCGCCGCGCCACCGTGCCCGCCAACGCTGTGCATAGGCCCGCGCACAGCGGGTAGGCCTTGCTGCATCGTCTCTCGCTCGCGAAGCCGTCGTCAGGAGTAGACCGTGCTGCAACCGCCGCATTCGTCCCTGCAGGTAGCTGCCGTGCCGGCCCAGCGGGTGCCTGTGCGGGACAGGGACCAAGACGCCCCCTGGCACACCGAGGCGGTGTGCCGGCGCGACGAGGCGGGCCTGTTCTTCGCACCTTCCAAGGAACCCACCGCCGCCCGGCTCTCCCGGGAGGAGGCGGCCAAGCGGGTCTGTGCCCGTTGTCCGGTGATGGTGGAGTGCCGCGAACACGCCCTGCTCCAGCCCGAGCCCTACGGCGTCTGGGGCGGCCTCACGGCGGCGGAGCGCCGTGTGGTCCTGGCCAGGCGCAGGCGCCGCGACATGGAGCTGAAGAAGCCGGCCCGGACGGCCGCGGCGAACCGCATAGCGGGCTGACCCCCGGCGGGAAAGCGCCCTCTCCGCACAGAGGGCGCCCCGCGGCCGGTCCGCTCGTCACTTCGCCTTGTCGAAGTCGATCGTGCTGTACGCCCGCAGCTTGCGCAGCCGGTGTTCCGAGTCGATCCGGCGTACCGTCCCCGACTTGGACCGCATCACGATGGACTCGGTCAGCGCGGTCTCCGACCGGTAGCGCACCCCGCGGAGCAGCTCCCCGTCCGTGATGCCGGTGGCGACGAAGAACACGTTCTCGCCGGTCACCAGGTCCTCGGTGGTCAGGACCCGGTCCAGGTCGTGCCCGGCGTCGATCGCCCGCTGCCGCTCGGCGTCGTCCTTGGGCCACAGCTTGCCCTGGATGGTCCCGCCCAGGCACTTCACCGCGCACGCCGAGATGATGCCCTCGGGCGTCCCGCCGATGCCGAGCAGCATGTCGACGCCGGTGCCCTCGCGCAGCGCGTAGACCGACCCCGCGACGTCACCGTCGGAGATCAGCTTGATGCGCGCGCCGGCCTCCCGGATCTCCTTGATGATCCCTTCGTGGCGCGGCCGGTCGAGGATGACGACGGTCACGCCCTCCGGCGAGGACCGCTTCGCCTTGGCGACCCGGCGGATGTTGACGGAGATGGGCGCGTTGATGTCGACGAAGTCCGCCGCCTCCGGGCCCGTGACCAGTTTGTCCATGTAGAACACGGCGGACGGGTCGAACATGGCCCCGCGCTCGGCGGCGGCCAGCACGGAGATCGCGTTGGGCATGCCCTTCGCGGTCAGCGTGGTCCCGTCGATCGGGTCGACGGCGATGTCGACCTCGGGTCCGGTGCCGTCACCGACGTGCTCCCCGTTGAAGAGCATCGGCGCTTCGTCCTTCTCGCCCTCGCCGATGACGACCACGCCGTTCATCGACACGGTGGAGACGAGGGTCCGCATCGCGCGGACCGCGGCACCGTCGGCGCCGTTCTTGTCGCCGCGGCCCACCCAGCGCCCCGCGGCCATCGCGGCGGCTTCGGTCACCCGGACGAGCTCCAGGGCGAGGTTGCGGTCGGGGGCCTCGGAGGGGACATCGAGTTCGGACGGCAGGTGATGATGATTCTCGGTCATCGGAGCGCACCTTTCTGATACGACGACGGCCGGATGAGGGTTTTCCCGTCGACTCTATCGTCAGGCTGACAAAATGAGCAGGGGACCCCACGTATGAGCGCAGCGGGCACCTGCGACGATAGGGGGCGTGGCAGGCACGAACGGCAAGCAGAAGACGGTCCGGGACATGATTCTCTCCCTGGCCCTGATCGGTCTCGCGGCGGGCTTCATCTACCTTCTGGTCCCGCACGACGATCACGCTCCCGACATCAAGCGGGTCGACTACCGGGTCGAGTTGCTGACGGCGCGGCGGGCCGCGTCGTACCCGGTGGCCGCGCCCGAGGGCCTGCCCGCGGCCTGGAAGGCCACCTCGGTCCGCTTCCAGGGCGAGCAGGGCGACCGCTGGCATCTCGGCTACCAGACCCCCGACGGTCAGTACGTCCAGATCGAGCAGTCGACTCAGAAGCGCGCGGACTTCATCACCGACGCCAGCCAGGGCGGCTCGGCCACGAGGACGACCGAGGAGATCGGCGACCGCACCTGGACCCGCTACACCGGCGGCCGCTACGACGCGCTGGTGCTGGAGAGCACGCCGGGCTCCACGACGGTGGTGGCCGGCACGGCCTCCTTCGCCCAGCTGTCGAAGATGGCGGCCGCGCTGAAGACGTCCTGACCCGCCGCCTCCCCGCACGGCACGAGAGGCCCCCGGCGCACCGCCGGGGGCCTCTCGCACGCGCACGACCGCTCAGACCGTCGTCACGACGTCGTCGTACGCAAGGCGCGGGCCGCGCGGGAACCAGGCGTCCGGGCCCGGCTTGCCGATGTTGACGACGACGAGCGGGGTGTGGTCGTCGTCCAGGAACTCCTTCTGGACGCCGGCGGCGTCGAAGCCGGTCATCGGGCCGGCGGCGAGGCCGGCGGCGCGGATGCCGATGATGAAGTAGGCGGTCTGGAGGGCGGTGTTCAGGGCGGCGCTGCCCTCGCGCACCGCGCGGTCGCCGAAGACGGCGTCCTTGGCCTGCGGGAAGTGCGGGAAGAGCTGCGGCAGCTCCTCGTGGAACTCGTTGTCCGCGGCGAGGATCGCGACCAGCGGGGCGTTGGCGGTCTTCTGCCGGTTGCCCTCGGACAGGTGCGGCAGCAGGCGCTCACGGGCCTCGGCGGAACGGACCAGGACGACCCGCAGCGGCGACTGGTTCATGGAGGTCGGGCCGTACTTGACCAGGTCGTAGATCGCCCGTACCTGCTCCTCGGTCACCGGCTCGTCGGTGAAGGTGTTGGCGGTGCGCGCCTCGCGGAAGAGCAGGTCCTGGGCGGCGGGGTCGAGAACGAGAGACATGAGAGATCTTCCTGGAGGTCGCGTCCCGGTCGGATCCGGACCGCGGTCCGGATCGGCTGACGGCATGACGATACGCGACAGGAGTTTCAAGCTTCAACAAAAAGCGGAAGTGGTGATCCGCTTCACACCCGCTTCCTGCCCACCGCCCTCCCGGATCACCCCTCCGCGCCCTCCGCGGCCTCCTCCCCGGCCTCCCCGTCCTCCTCGTCCGGCCCGGCCAGCGCCGCGTCCAGCCGCGCCCGCGCCCCCTCCAGCCACCGCCGGCACACCTTGGCCAGCTCCTCGCCCCGCTCCCAGAGCGCCAGGGACTCCTCCAGGCTCGTCCCGCCGGCCTCCAGCCGCCGCACGACCTCGATCAACTCGTCCCGCGCCTGCTCGTAGGAGGGGGCGGCCTCTTCCGTCCTGCTGCTCATGCGTTCACCTTTCCCATCGACTCGTACGGCACGACCGGTACGGCACGGCGGCGGCCGTCAGCCGTCCACCCGCACCGTGAACTCGCCCTCGGCGACCCGCGCCCGCAGCGCCTCGCCCGGCCCGACGTCCCCCGGGTCCCGCACCACGTGCCCGTCGTCCTTCTGCAGCACGGCGTACCCGCGCCGCAGCGTGGCGGCGGGGGAGAGGGCGACCACGCGCGCGTGCGTGTGCGTCAGCTCGGAGTCGGCGCGGTCCAGCAGATGCCCGAGGGTGCGCCGCGCACGGTCGGTCAGCGAGGCGACGTGGTCCGCCCGCTCGTCGACCATCCGGTGCGGATCCTCCATGACCGGCCGCGCCAGAGCCTGCGCCAGCCCCCGCTCCTCCCGCGCCACCAGACCGTCGGCACACCGCCGGGCCCGGTCCCGCAGCATCCGCACCCGGTCCAGCTCCTCGCCCACGTCCGGTACGACCTTCTTGGCGGCGTCCGTCGGGGTGGAGGCGCGCAGGTCGGCGACGAGGTCGAGCAGCGGGGTGTCCGGCTCGTGCCCGATCGCGGACACGACGGGCGTACGGCACTCGGCGACGGCCCGCACCAGCTGCTCGTCGGAGAACGGCAGCAGGTCCTCCACGCTGCCGCCGCCGCGCGCGACGATGATCACGTCCACCTCGGCGACCGCGTCCAGCTCCTTCACCGCCTGCACCACCTGCGGTACGGCGTGCACCCCCTGCACCGGCACGTTCCGCACCTCGAACCGCACCGCGGGCCACCGGTGCCGGGCGTTCTCCAGCACGTCCCGCTCGGCGGCCGAGGCCCGCCCGCACACCAGCCCGATCAGCTGCGGCAGGAACGGCAGCGGCTTCTTCCGCCCGGCCGCGAACAGCCCCTCCGCGGCCAGCGACTTCTTGAGCGCCTCCAGCCGCGCCAGCAGCTCCCCGACCCCGACCGGCCTTATCTCGGCCGCCCGCAACGACAGCTGCCCGCGCGGCGCGTACCACTCCGGCTTCGCGTGGACGACGACCCGGGCACCCTCCCCGACCACGTCGGCCACGGCGTCGAACACCTGCCGGTAGCAGGTGACGGCGATCGAGATGTCGTGCGACGGGTCCCGCAGGGTCAGGAACACGACCCCCGCCCCGGGCCGCCGCGACAGCTGGGTGATCTGCCCCTCGACCCACACGGCCCCGAGCCGGTCGATCCACCCGCCGATGAGCCGCGAGATCTCACCCACGGGGACGGGCGCCTCGGCAGACGTGTTCAAAGCCATGCCGCGAGCGTAGTGGCCCCCACCGACAACCCGGCCCACCCCGACACCCAGCCCCCGACGCCCCCGGCGCCGCTAGCCGGCGGAGCTCGTTCGGCCGTGTTGTGCCAGCAGTACCGCCAGTCCCACCGCCAGCCACACCGTGCCCACCACCTGTGCCGCCGCCGACGCCTCCGCGATCACCGCGATCGTGATCGCCGCGCCCGCCACCGGTACCGCCAGATGCCGCCACCAGCTCACCGGGCCGCCTTCCCGGCGTACCGCGAACCAGCTCACCACGCTCGCGTGCAGCAGCGTGAACGCCGTGAGGGCCCCGATGTCGACCACCGAGACCAGCTTGTCCATGCCGTCGCCCCGCCGCGCCGCCCACACCGCCGCCACCAGCGTGATCACCGCCGCGCACAGCACCGCCACCCGCGGCACCCCGCCGTCGGTCCGGGACAGCGCGCGCGGCAGCCGCCGCTCCCGCCCCATCGCGAACAGCAGCCGCCCGGCCGCCGCCTGCCCGGCCAGCGCCGCGAAGGCCGCGCCGATCGCCTTGCTCGCGGCCACCAGATCGTGCAGCCACGCCCCCACCGACACGTCGACCGCGTCGTAGAACGCGGCCCCCTGGAGCGCGGGATCGGCGGCCAGCCGCGCGGACGTCGTCGGCTCCAGCAGCGCCACCAGGTACGTCTGGGCCACGAACAGCACACCGGCCACCGCCAGACAGAACAGCAGCGCCCGCGCGACCTTCTCCGACCCGCCGGTGACCTCCTCCGCGAACGTGGCGATCGCGTCGAAGCCCAGGTAGGAGAGCACGGCCACCGACACCGCCCCGAGGACCGCGGACAGCGCGAACGCGCCCTGGGTGCCGTCCCCGGACAGCGGCGACCACAGCCCGCGCTGCGCCCCGTCCCGCGCCAGCACGACGACCGCCGACACCATGAAGACCAGCAGCACCACGATCTCCAGGGCCAGCACCAGGAAGCCGACCAGGGCGGCCGCCCGCACCCCCCAGAGGTTCAGCAGGGTCGTCACGACCACGGCGAGCGCCGTCCACACCCACCGCGAGACCTCCGGCACCAGCGCGTTCATCGCGATGCCCGAGAACAGGTAGGCCACGGCCGGGATCAGCAGGTAGTCCAGCATCGCCATCCAGCCCGCGACGAACCCCACGTCCTTCCCCAGCGCCACGCGCGCGTAGGCGAACACCGACCCCGCCAGCGGGACCACCCGGACCATCTGCGCGTAGCTGAACGCGGTGCACGCCATCGCCACCGTGGCGACGACGTAGACCAGGGCCACCGCCCCGTGCGACTTGGCGTCCAGCGTGCCGAAGACGCCGACCGGCGCCATCGGGGCGATGAACAGCAGGCCGTACACCACCAGGTCCCGGAAGCCCAGACTGCGCCGCAGCCGGTGCCCCTCGTCGGCCCCGGGCGGCTGCGCGGTCGCCGTTCCGGTCTCGGACATGCGTGCCTCCCGTGGCGCCGTGTCGCACACTCCTCCGGTCTTCCGCCAGTCTCCCCGGGACCGTCACCCGGCCGCGATCTCTGACCCCCCGAACGCGGCCTTACGATGGGTGCCATGACTGCTTCGCCTGGCCGCCGTGTCCTGCTCGCCGCCCCCCGTGGCTACTGCGCGGGTGTGGACCGCGCCGTGATCGCCGTCGAGAAGGCCCTGGAGCAGTACGGGGCCCCGATCTACGTCCGGCACGAGATCGTCCACAACAAGTACGTCGTGCAGACCCTGGAGAAGAAGGGCGCGATCTTCGTCGAGCGGACCGAGGAGGTCCCGCCGGGCAACATCGTGATGTTCTCCGCGCACGGCGTCGCCCCCGTCGTCCACCAGGAGGCCGAGCGCGGCCGGCTCGCCACCATCGACGCGACCTGCCCGCTGGTCACCAAGGTCCACAAGGAAGCCGTCCGCTTCGCGGGCGACGACTACGACATCCTCCTGATCGGCCACGAGGGCCACGAGGAGGTCATCGGCACCTCCGGCGAGGCCCCCGACCACATCCAGCTGGTCGACGGCCCCGCCGACGTCGCCAAGGTCGAGGTCCGCGACGAGTCCAAGGTCGTCTGGCTCTCCCAGACGACCCTGAGCGTGGACGAGACGATGGAGACCGTCGACGCCCTCAAGGAGAAGTTCCCGCAGCTCATCTCGCCGCCCAGCGACGACATCTGCTACGCCACGCAGAACCGCCAGCTGGCCGTGAAGCAGATGGGCGCCGAGGCCGAGCTGGTCATCGTGGTCGGCTCGCGCAACTCCTCCAACTCCAAGCGGCTCGTCGAGGTCGCCAAGCTGGCCGGCTCGCGCGCCTCCTACCTGGTCGACTTCGCCGCCGAGATCGACGAGGCCTGGCTGGAGGGCGTGACCACGGTCGGCGTCACCTCCGGCGCCTCCGTCCCGGAGGTCCTCGTCGAGGAGGTCCTGGAGTGGCTCGCCGAGCGCGGCTACGGCGACGTCGAGATCGTCAAGGCGGCCGAGGAGTCCATCACCTTCTCGCTGCCCAAGGAGCTCCGCCGGGACCTGCGCGAGGAGGCGGCCGCCCTGGTCGCCGAGCGCGGCGGCTCCGGCACGCAGGGCTGAGCCCCGGGCGCCCAGGGCCGAGTCCCGGGGCGTACGGCGGTGAGCCCCGCGCCCACCGCCGTACGCCGCCCCGCGTCGTGACTGTCAGTCGTACGCCGTAACGTGTAGCCATGCAGATCTTCGGTGTGGACATCGGCGGTTCCGGGATCAAGGGCGCCCCGGTGGACCTGGACAAGGGCGATCTCGCCCAGGAGCGGTGCAAGGTGCTCACCCCGCATCCGGCGACGCCCGACGGCGTGGCCGACGGGGTCAAGCAGGTCGTGGACCACTTCGGGTGGACCGGCCCGGTCGGCCTCACCTTCCCGGGCGTGATCACCGACGGCACCCACATCCGCACGGCGGCGAACGTCGACAAGAGCTGGATCGACACCGACGCCCGCACGCTGTTCAGCGAGCGCCTCGGCGGCCTCCCGGTGACCGTGGTGAACGATGCGGACGCGGCCGGCGTGGCCGAGATGGAGTTCGGCGCCGGCCGGGACCGCAAGGGCGTCGTCCTCCTGCTCACCTTCGGCACCGGCATCGGCAGCGCCCTGTTCGTCGACGGCGAGCTGGTCCCCAACACCGAGCTGGGCCACCTGGAGCTCGACGGCCACGACGCCGAGAAGAAGGCCTCCAGCAAGGCCAAGGAGGACAACGACCTGAGCTGGGAGCACTGGGCCCGCCGGGTCACCAAGTACCTCGCGCACGTCGAGATGCTGTTCTCCCCGAACCTGTTCATCATCGGCGGCGGGGTGAGCCGCAAGGCCGAGAAGTTCCTGCCGTACATCGAGGGCATCAAGGCCGAGATCGTGCCGGCGCAGCTCCAGAACAACGCGGGCATCGTGGGCGCGGCGATGCGCGCGTCCCACCACGCCTCCTAGCGGCGCCGGGCCGGGTCCGGCGCGTCCTCGGTCCAGGTGCGGCGCCGGCTCCTGACCAGCCGGGCCCGGCGGACGAGGACGATCACCCCGGCGGCCAGCGTGCCGCCGTAGAGCCAGCCGGCCTGCGTGGACAGGGCCGTGAACAGGCCCATCACACCGCCCAGGAAGCCGCCGCCGCCGTCGGCGACGGTCAGCAGGCCGACGGCGAAGGAGATCGGGACGACCACGGGGGCGGTCAGCAGGTCGCCCCCGCGCACCCACAGCGCGGTGAGGACCGCGACCGGCAGGAACAGCACCCCGTACACGGTCAGCGACTCTCCGAACAGCAGGTCGTCCAGCAGGCCGAGCAGGATCATCGCCGCCCCGCAGAAGAGGGCGCCGCCCAGCCCGGTGAGCCGGGGGTTCGGCAGCCGCCCCGGCCCCGCCGCCGGCTGCGGGCGCGACCGTCCCGGGGCGGGGCGGCGCTCGGCCGTCGCCGGCCGGCGTCTCGCCTGCGGCGGCAGGGGCGCACGGGAGTCGCCGGGGCGCTGTCCGTGCTGTCGGGGTCGGGTCCTGTGTTGCTCCACCGGACCAACTTAGGTCGGTTAATGTGCCCAATCGCGGCCCAGACACGCCGAAACCAAGCCGAAGAGCAGAGCTTGTCCAGGTGTTCGACGCGGCCGCCGGGGCGGGGCCCGAACCCCGTAAACTGGTGGATCGGCCGGCCCGCCGGCACTGGCAGCCTCTGGCTCACCCACCCACTCACTACGGGAAGTCGCAACGTGTCGCTCACGATCGGAATCGTCGGCCTGCCCAACGTCGGCAAGTCGACCCTGTTCAACGCCCTGACCAAGAACGACGTGCTGGCGGCCAACTACCCGTTCGCCACGATCGAGCCCAACGTGGGTGTGGTCGGCGTTCCCGACCCGCGGCTGGCCCAGCTGGCGTCGATCTTCAAGTCGGAGCGGATCCTCCCGGCCACGGTCGACTTCGTCGACATCGCGGGCATCGTGCGGGGTGCCTCCGAGGGCGAGGGCCTGGGCAACAAGTTCCTCGCGAACATCCGTGAGTCCGACGCGATCTGCCAGGTCATCCGTGCCTTCAAGGACGAGAACGTGGTCCACGTCGACGGCAAGGTCTCGCCGAAGGACGACATCGAGACGATCAACACCGAGCTGATCCTCGCCGACCTCCAGACCATCGAGAAGGTCCTGCCGCGCCTCCAGAAGGAGTCGCGCATCAAGAAGGACGTGGCGCCCAAGGTCAAGGCCGTCGAGGAGGCCAAGGAGATCCTGGAGAAGGGCGACACCCTGTTCTCGCAGGGCATCCTCCAGGGCTCGGAGCGCGCCGAGCTCCTGCACGACCTGCACCTGCTCACCACCAAGCCGTTCCTCTACGTCTTCAACGTCGACGAGGACGAGCTGACCGACGACGCCTTCAAGGCCGAGCAGCGCGCCCTGGTCGCCCCCGCCGAGGCGATCTTCCTCAACGCCAAGCTGGAGCAGGACCTCGCCGAGCTGGACGAGGAGGACGCTCTGGAGCTGCTGGAGTCCGTCGGCGCCGAGGAGCCCGGCCTCGCCACCCTCGCCCGCGTCGGCTTCGACACCCTGGGCCTGCAGACCTACCTCACGGCCGGCCCCAAGGAATCCCGCGCCTGGACCATCAAGAAGGGCGCCACGGCCCCCGAGGCGGCCGGTGTCATCCACACCGACTTCCAGAAGGGCTTCATCAAGGCCGAGGTCATCTCCTTCGCCGACCTCGTCGAAACCGGCTCGGTCCCCGAGGCCCGAGCCAAGGGCAAGGCCCGCATGGAGGGCAAGGACTACATCATGCAGGACGGCGACGTGGTGGAGTTCCGCTTCAACGTGTAGCCGCTGACCTACCACCACGTCGCTGACCTGCCAAACATGCAGGTCAGAGAGGGTCCGACTCTTCGGGGTCGGGCCCTTGGTTTTTTCCCGTGCTGGGATGGCGCTGGGATGGGATGAGAAGCCCGTGCTGGGTTTTGGGCCGTGGCACTTTTCCTACTCGTTTGACACAATCGAGGTATGGGTGAGACGACGTACAGCATCGGCGAAGGCCCGGCGACGCGGGTGAGTCTGTCGTTGCCGGAGGGGACCGCGGCGGCGATCCGGGCTCGGGTGGGCAAGCGGGAGTTCTCCGCGTTCATCGCCGAGGCGGTCGAGCGTGAGCTGCGCGGGCAGGTCCTGGACGAGTACCTGGCGGACTACGAGAGCCGCAAGGGGCCGGTCTCCGAGCCGGCTCGTCAGCGGGCGCGGCAGGTCTTCGACGAGGTGTTCGCCGAGGAGGCCGAATGGCCCGCCGCAGGCTGAGTCACGAGGGGACGCTGGTCCTCGACAGCGAGGGACTCTCGAAGCTGCTCGCCGACGACGAGCAGGTGGTGGCTCTGACCGCTGAGGCGCGCTCGCGCGGCATGGAGGTCGTGATCAGTGCGCTCACCATCATCGAAGCGGTCCACGCCCGTTCGAACAAGTCCCGCCTGAACTGGGTGCTTTCCGGGCTGCGGGTCGTCCCGGTCGGTGACGAGGAGGCGAGGGCGGCCTCGAAGTTGCTGATGAATGCCGGGCTGCACGGACACAAGTGCGCGATCGATGCGGCCGTCGCCGAGGGCGCGCTACGACAGCACCGCCCCGTGGTCATGCTGACTTCCGATATTGACGACATGGCCAAGCTGTGCGGCGATCGGGTCCGGCTCGTGGCGGTGTGATCTCCCCTCCCCGCTTTCTGCCTTTCGACCGTTGGTCAGTGCGTGGCGGTGGAGCTACCGGTATTCGGCGGATCACCGGTTTTGGTAATCGGCGATTCGCCGCTATTTTGCGGCTCGGCAGGGGCGGGGCCCGTAGGGGCTCCAGTGGCCGAGGAAGGGCTTGAGGCCGTCGCCGCTGGGCTTCGGCGGCGTGGGCAGTTTCGGCGCTGAGACCGATTCGGTGAGGTGTTGGAGGTGAGCGTCCGCGAACGCGAGCCACGCCTCGATCTCGGTCCGCTCCTCCCCGGCGGCAGTGATGTGGCGTGGTCGCGTACTGCTGCGACGGCGTTGGTGAGCTCCTTGTCCGTGGGGACGTGTTCGCTGCGGTCTTGTTCTTGAATGACGAGGAATCCGACACTCTCGCCTTGGGCGGTGATGGTGAAGCAAGGAGGACCTGGTCGTCGCCGTGGTCGAGGGCCGCGACGGCACCGTCGACGGCGAGTTCGACGCCGGGGAGCCCGCGGCGGAGATGGTCTTCCCGGCTGCTGGACCACGTCTCCGCCGGACCCGAGGGCCGCGCGCACGCCCGGCTGGTCACCCAGATCTTCGCGGAGGGCGCCGGGGCACCGGCCCTCGCCGACACGATCCGCACCGGGCACTCCGCACTGCGCGACCACCTGGCCGCACGCATCGCCGACGGGCACGCCGAACCCGCGGACACGGCGGTGGGGGCGAGTGATCTCGCGGAGTTTCTGCTTGCCGCGATGATCGGGTACGCCTCGCTCGTGGCCACCGAACACCCCCTGGACGCACCGGGTTCCAGAAGGGCGGCCGGGGCGGCGCTGGACGCGCTCGGCTGACCCGCGGGAAAAGAGAGCGAACGCTCACTTTGTGCTACGGTCCCTTCGCCGGGGGACTCGGCCCGCTCAACTGCCCTTGCGTACCTGTGTGTTGTCGGTCGGCGCTGATAGAAACGGTGTTCGTGGCACCGGCGGGCCGCGGTGGGACCGCAGAACCGTCGTGTCATCCGAGCCGCCGAACACCTCCGAGGAACACCCGTCATGAACAACCTCCAGCCTTCGGACCCGACGTCCATCGGCGGCTATCCGCTGCTCGGCCGGCTCGGCGCGGGCGGCATGGGGCAGGTGTTCCTGTCCCGCACGGCCTCCGGCCGGCTGCTCGCGCTCAAGACGATCCGCGACGACCTCAGCTCCGAACCGGGGTTCGAGGAGCGGTTCGCCCGCGAGATACGCAACAGCGACCGCGTCCGGTCCCCGTGGACCGTGACCCTCGTGGACTACAGTGCCCCGGACCAGCGCCCGCAGTGGCTGGCCACCGAGTACGTGCCCGCGCCGTCGCTCGGTGAATGGGTCGCCGCCCACGGCCCGCTGCCGCGGACCGCGCTGCTCTCCCTCGCCGCCGAACTGTGCGGCGCCGTGCAGGCGGTGCACCAGGCGGGCCTCGCGCACCGGGACCTCAAGCCCGGGAACGTCCTGCTGGCCCGCGACCGCCCGCGGCTGATCGACTTCGGTGTCGCGCGGGCCACCGACGACAGCAGGCACACCCGGATCGGCGTCTCCGTGGGCTCCCCCGGATTCCTCGCCCCGGACCAGGCCCTCGGAGGCGTCGCCGCGGCCCCCGCGGACGTCTTCTCGCTGGCCGCCCTGCTGGTCTACGCCTCGACCGGGCGCGGCCCCTTCTCGCGCGCGGGGGAGGAGATCCCCGCGGCCACGCTGCTGTACCGGGTGGTCCACGAGGAACCCGATCTCGCGGGCGTCGACGCGTCGTTGGTGCCGCTGCTCACCGCGTGCCTGGCCAAGGACCCCGCCGCCCGCCCGACCGCGGCCGAACTGGCCGGACGGCTCGCGCAGCTCGGTGGCCGGATCGGGAGCTGGCCCGAGGAGTGCCCGGCGGCCCTCACCGGAAGCGTGACCGAGGCCGAGCACGCGGCACGCACCGTGGTCGACCTCGCGCACGCCGCCGAGACGGTCGCCGCCGGACAGGAACCGTTCCCGACGGCGCTGATGCCCGCGCCCGCCCACGCACCCACCACCTCCGGCCCGGCCGGCGGGCCGCAGAGGCGCGCCTGGCCGGTGGCCGCGGTCGTCGCCGCGGTCGTGGCCGTCGTCGCGGTCGCGGCGGCGGCCGCCCTCCACTTCGGTACGGGCGCTACCGCGGCCGGGGCCGAGACCTCGGAGTCCGCGCGGGTACGGCCGTCGGACTCGGCCGCCTCGGCGACCGCGAGCGGCTCGGCGTCCGCCTCGCCCCAGGAGTCGCAGCAGCCGGATCAGTCGCAGCAGCCCGAGGAGTCCCAGGAGGCGAGCACCCCGGTCAAGGTCGTGCGGGCCGTCTTCGAGCTGGCCACGGGGGACTCCGTGACGGCCGGCGCCAGGACGCTGATCATGCAGGAGGACGGCAACCTGGTGATCTACGACCAGGACCACAAGGCGCGCTGGGCCACGATGACCGGCGGCGAGGGCAACTCCGCCCGTTTCCAGGCGGACGGCAACCTGGTCGTCTACAACAGCGGCGACCAGCCCCTGTGGGCCTCGCAGACCGACGGCAACCCGGGAGCGCTCCTGGTGTTCCAGGCCGACGGGAACATGCTGATCAAGTCCGGCGACTCCGTGCTCTGGGCGGCGGGGACGGAGAACTGACCCCGGCCAGCGCGCTCTCGGCGGCGTGCACGACCGTACGGCACTGGAGTTCCACCTGGTCGCGGACGGGCACCCGGCGCAGTCGCAGGGCCTGTTCGAAGTCCCCGCACCAGGCGGTGAAGAGGCCGTCCAGGTCGGTGTGGAGGCCGCGGGCGGAGCCGTCGTCCGCCGCCTCCAGCAGCCGTAGCAGAAGGCCCGCGGCGCGCAGCGGCTGCCGGCGGGCCACGATGTCCAGGGCGCAGACCTGGGCCGTCGTCAGGCGCTGCGCGCCGGCGTCGGACGCCTGCCGGACGAGCGGGGTCCAGGAGTCGGCGACCAGGTCGTAGAGGCCGTCGGCCATCCATTCCAGGACGCGTCGGCGCGCGTCGTCCCGGGCCGGCGGCAGGAAGGCGCGGGCCTTGCCGAGTACGGCGGTCACCTGTCGTCCGCCGTCCCGCACCAGCTCGGCCAGGTCGCGCAGGGCGGCGGCGGGCGCCGGGTGCGGAGACGGGTCGTCGGCCAGGTCGGTGGCCCACATGGGCACTTCGACGATCGCCGTCGTGCCGCCGTACCGCGCGGGGGCGCACCAGGTGGAGACCCCGATGTTCTCGGACCCGGCCGCCAGCCGCGCGGTGCTGCCGGGCGGGGGCAGGACGTAGACACCGGGGCCGGGGTTCTCCCAGTACAGGGCGTCGAAGGTGCCCCGTTGCACCGGGACGCCGAGTTCCGCGGCGGACGCGCCGAAGGGCACGGCGAGTTCGGGGAGGTCCTGGGTCAACTGGACCCAGCCGCCCCCCGCCTCGATCCCGTGCAGGGAGCACTGGAGGAACGGCCGCAGCTCGTCGATGACGTCGAACAGCGCCTGGCTCTCGGGGAGTTGCCGCGACTCGATCGGCGCCCACTCAGGCTGTTCGGCGGCGACCGGGCGGTAGGCCGCGCGGTAGTAGGCCGCCAGGGTGCGGCCGGGGTCCGCCGTCGCCGCTTCGAGGCCCTCGCTCAGCGCGGCGCCGTCCGGGTCGAGGCACAGCACGATGTCCCAGGTGACGAGGGCGGGGTCGGTCGCCGTGGCCGGCCGGCCGCCGCGCGCCACCCGCTCCGCGAGCGCGAGCGCGGTCGCGCCGCCGACCGGTTCGTCCGGGTGCGGCCGGGCCACCACCAGGACGTGGCGCGGTCCGTGTCCCACGGACAGCATCTCGACCGGGCGGCCCGCGCGGGACGTACCGATCCGGCGCAGCCGGCCGGCCCCGGGGAACCCGGAGACCAACCGCCGCGCCGAGTCGGCGACTTCCCCGACCGTGGGGTGACGGTCCGTCATGCGCGCGCCGATCAGCCGCCGCCGTTGCCGCCGCTGTCGCCGGTGGTCTCCTTCTTGTCCAGCGGCCGGATCTCGATCTTGTTCGCCATGCCCTGTCCTCCCGTCGGTGACCGTGGCCTGCCGTACTCGATGTGCTCCTGGTGCCCTTGCCAGAGTTCGCCGGGCCGACAAGTCTTGTCAATGTCCGTTGTTCCATGGGTAGTTGGGACTCACGAGATTGGCGCGAAGATGACGTTGCCCGCGATGCGGCGGCCTCGGATCAAGCCGGAACACCGGGCCTACCGGACCGTCGACGGCCATGTGCGGATCGGGAGCGTTGTGCACGGCATCGGCGCGGAGGTCAAGGATCCCGACGGCTGGGTGTGGACGCTCGTCGAGGCCATGGACGGCACGCGGAGCCCCGGGGACGTCGTCGCCGAGGTGTCCCGCCGGCACCCCGGGACCGGGCTGACCGGCCCGGACATCCGCCAGGCGATGGCCGACCTGGCCGCGGCCGGGTTCGTCGAGGACGCCGGCGCCGAGCCGCCGGCGGAGCTGTCCGAGCGGGAGCGCGAGCGCTACGGCAGGGGCATGACCCTGCTGCGCTGGATGGACCTGCGGCCCAGGGAGAGCCCCTGGGAGCCGCAGCTGCTGCTGCGCCGGGCCCGGGTCCTGCTGGTCGGCGTCGGCGGCACCGGCGGGGCCGCCGCGCGCGACCTGGTGGCCTCCGGGGTCGGGCACCTGCACTGCGTCGAACCGGACGTCGTCGAACTCTCCAACCTCAACCGGCAGACCCTCTTCCGCGAGGCCGACCTCGGCACACCCAAGATCGACGCCGCGCTGACGGCCCTGCGCGCCCTGAACCCACACACCACCGTCACCGGCGAACGCCGCGAGATACACGGCCCGACCGACCTCGAAGACCTGCTGACCGCCGCCCCGGCCGGCGACAACGGCGGCGACACCACCCCCGAGACCGACATGGGCACTGGCACTGGCATCGGTAGCGGTAGCGGTAGCGGTAGCGACAGCCGCGCCGGCCGTGACAGGGCCCCCGGCGCCGGCAGCACCATCGGCGCCGGCCACGGCAGCACCCTCGGTAACGCCCTCGGCCACGGCAGCGGCCCCGATGGCGGCAGCTCCGACGGCGCCAGCTCCGCCCCCGCCCCCGCCCCCCGTCCCCGCCCCGGCTACGACCTGTTGTTGTTGGCCGCTGATCGGCCCGCTGTCATCCGGCGGTGGGCCAACCAGGTCTGTCTCGCGTCCGGGACGCCGTGGGCCGAGGCCGGGTACCGGGGGCCGCTGGTGAGTGTCGGGGTGTTCGCGCCCGGCCGGGGCGCGTGCTGGCAGTGCCTGCGGGACGCCGAGGTCGAGCGCCGTGACCTGCGGCTCGCGCCCGGCCAGGACGAGGAGACCGCCTCGCCCCGCATGCCCTGGAACCCGGTCAACGCCGTCACCGCCGGCCTCTCCGGCAGCCTGCTGGCCCACGCCGCGATCACGCTGCTGTGCGGCATCCCGCCGGTCACCCCAGGATGCCGCTTCGGCCTCAACCTCATGACCCCCGACGTCCCCGTCATGCAGCGCGCGGACCGCCGTCCCGACTGTCCGTCCTGCGGGACGGAGCGACCGCCCGAACCGCGGGACCCCTCGTGACCGGTGTTGAGGCGGAGGACGTGCCGAGGATCGGGGCCGCCACCCGTGTCGTGCTGCACGAGCTGGGCATGCGGCGGGACCGGGACGAGTGGATCGTGGGCCGGATGGCCACCCGGACCTTCGTCGCGCTGCCGGAGCCCGGCGCGCGGGCGGTGGAGCTGCTGGGCGAGGGGCTGAGCGTGGGCCGCACGACGGAGGTCCTGCGCACCGAGACCGGCGAGGAGCTGGACATCCCGGACTTCGTCAGGGACCTGGCCGCGCTGGGCTTCGTGGCGCGGATCGGGGACAGCCCGCTCCCGGACCCCGAGCCGCCGCGCGCCTCCCTGCCCCGGCTGCGCCCCCGCCGGGCCCGCCCCGCGCTGCACCCCGCGCTCCCGGTCCTCGTCGCGGCCCTGCTGCTGGCCGCCGTCGCCGTCCTCGTCCACCGCCCCGACCTGCTGCCCGGCTACCGCGACCTGCTGTGGAGCCCGCACGGCAGCCTGGTCCTGCTCACCGCCGCGGCGGCCGGCTGGACGCTGCTGCTGGCCCATGAACTGGCCCACCTGGTCACCGCCCGTGCCGCGGGCGTGCCCGGCAGTATGCGGCTGGGCACCCGGCTCCAGTTCCTCGTCATGCAGACCGACATCAGCGGCATCGAACTCGCCCCGCGCCGCCACCGGCTGACCGCCTACCTGGCCGGTATCGCGCTCAACCTCTCCGTCGCGTCGTCGGTGCTCCTCGTCCTCGCCGCGACGGACACCGGCACGACGGCCCACCGCGTGCTCGCCGCCGTCCTGCTGCTGGCCCTGATGCCGCTGCCGTTCCAGCTCATGGTGTTCACGCGCACGGACCTGTACTTCGTCCTCCAGGACCTCACCGGCTGCCGCAACCTGTACGGCGACGGACTCGCCTACGCCCGCCACCGGCTCCGGCGGACCCTGCGCTCACCGCGCGCCGGCGCCGACCCGAGCACCGGGCTGCCCCCGCACGAGCGCCGGGCCGTCCGCCTCTACAGCGTCGTCCTCGTCGTCGGCACGGTCGTCTGCCTGGCGTTCATGGCCGCCGTCACCCTGCCCGCCGACATCACCCTGCTGGTCCGCGCGGCCCGCGGCCTCGGCCCGGACCACGGCCTCGCCCGCAACGCCGACTCGGCGGCCGTCCTGGTCACCCTGGGCGGCGTCAACGTCCTGTGGCTGGTCACCTGGTGGCGGGGCCGCCGCGCGCGCCGCGCCGCGCGAGCGGCCTGAGGCACCCCTACGCCGACTCCCGCACCCGCAGTTGCGCCCCCACCGTCAGTTCCCCGGCGGGGAGCGGGCCGGTGTCGGTGAGGAGGCGGGCCGCCTGCTCGACGGCGAGGGCGCCGAGGCCGCGGGTGTCCAGGGCCACCGTGGTCAGCGGCGGCTCGACCAGCGCGCCCAGCCGCAGCCCGTCGAAGCCGATCACCGCGAGGTCGCGCGGGACCTCCCGGCCCAGGCGGCGGGCGGCCCGCAGCGCGCCGATGGCGATGATGTCGTTGAAGACGAACACCGCGGTCAGCCCGGGGTGCCGGTCGAGGAGTTCACGCAGGGCGCGCTCGCCGCCCTCCACGGTCTGGTCGGTGCGGACCACCGCGCCCGCGTCCAGTCCGTGCGCGGCCATCGCGCCGGCGAACCACCCGTGCCGGACGCTCGGTTCGGACTGCTCGGCGTGGTCCAGCATGCCGATGCGGCGGTGCCCGGCCCCGGTGAGGTGCCCGATCGCCGCGTGGACGCCCGCCTCGCCGTCGATGCGGATCGAACTGAACCGCTCGGTGCGGTGCTTGCGGCCGATCAGGACCACGGGCAGGCCCCGGGTCAGCCTGTCGATCTCGTCCTCCGGCAGGCTCAGATAGCCCACGACCGCGTCCACCTGCGAGGCGATCACCGCCAGCGTGCCGCGCTCCTCCTCGACGCGGTCGCCGGTGTCGTACACGACCACGTGCCAGCCGCGTGCCCGTGCCGCGTCCAGCGCGGCGGCGGCGACCTCGGTGAAGAACGGGTTGAGCAGGTCGGGGATGACCAGTCCGACGCTGATCGTGTCCTGCCGGACCAGCCCGCGGGCGAACCGGCTCGGGCGGTAGCCCAGCGCCAGGGCGGTGTCCAGGACGCGCTGCTTGGTGGCGGGGCCGATCTCGCCCTTGTCGTTGAGCGCGCGTGACACGGTCTGCCGGGACACCCCGGCGGCCTCGGCCACATCGTCGATCGTCACCCTGCGGGGTCCGCTCCCCGACGACGCCATCGCCCACCTCCGCACACGCCCGCCCGCCGGCGCACCCGCGCCACGGGGACCCCGAGTATCCCCCGCGCCCGGCCCGGCGCCCTCCCGGCCTCCCCGTTCGGCCGCTCTTCCCGGCCGCCCTCCCCGCCCCGCTCCGAACCGCCCGGTCTTGACACCCGGCCGGGGCTCGGCAGAGACTCCGAAGCGCTCTCCGTTACCGCTCCCGTGAGCGTTCACGGTACCGCTGCCGGTCCCACCGAGAAAGTTGTGGCCCCTTGTCCTCCCAGCTCTCCGCGTACGTATCGGACCCCGCCCCCTGGAGCGGTGCCCTGCGCCCGGCCCGCTCGTGGCTGCGCTCCGACGCCCCCGCCCAGTCGCTCGACGGAACCTGGAGCTTCCGGCTGTCGCCCACCGCGGCCGTGCCCGAGGACTTCGCGGCCGAGGACTTCGACGACCGCGGCTGGGGCAGCATCCCGGTGCCCGCGCACTGGGTGCTGGAGGGCGACGGCGCCCACGGCCGGCCGATCTACACGAACATCCAGTTCCCGTTCCCGATCGACGCGCCGCACGTTCCCGACGAGAACCCCACCGGCGACTACCGCCGCCACTTCGACGTCCCCGCCGACTGGTCGGACGCCGAGCGGATCGTGCTGCGCTTCGACGGCGTCGAGTCGCTGTTCCGGGTCTGGGTGAACGGCGTCCTGATCGGCAGCGCGAGCGGCAGCCGGCTGGCCCACGAGTTCGACGTGACGTCCGCCGTGCGCCCCGGGGACAACGTGGTGGCCGTACGCGTCCACCAGTGGTCGGCGGCCAGCTACCTGGAGGACCAGGACCAGTGGTGGCTGCCGGGCATCTTCCGCGACGTCACCCTCCAGGCCCGCCCGGCCGGCGGTGTCGAGGACGTCTGGCTGCGCACCGCGTACGGCGACGGGAACGGCCGCATCGACCCGGAGGTGACCGCCGGGGCGGCCGCGTTCCCGGTCACCCTGCGCATCCCGGAGCTGGGCGTCGAGCGGGTCTGGCGGACGCCGGCGGACGTGGCGCCCCTCGACGTCGCGGGCGTCGAGCCGTGGTCCGCCGAGCTGCCGCGCCTCTACGACGTCACGGTGTCCTCGGCCGCCGAGACCGTCGCCCTGCGGGTCGGCTTCCGCACCGTCGAGATCCGCGGTGACCGCTTCCTGGTCAACGGCCGCCGGGTGGTCTTCCACGGGGTGAACCGGCACGAGGCGCACCCCGAGCGCGGCCGGGTCTTCGACGAGGCGCACGCCCGCGAGGACCTGGCCCGGATGAAGCGGTTCAACGTGAACGCCATCCGCACCAGCCACTACCCGCCGCACCCGAGGCTGCTGGACCTCGCCGACGAACTCGGCTTCTGGGTCGTCCTCGAGTGCGACCTGGAGACCCACGGCTTCGGCGAGACCGGCTGGGTCGGCAACCCGACCGACGACCCGGCCTGGCGCGCGGCCTGCCTGGACCGGATCGAGCGCACCGTCGAACGGGACAAGAACCACCCCTCGGTCGTGCTCTGGTCGCTCGGCAACGAGGCCGGCACCGGCGCCAACCTCGCCGCCATGTCGGCCTGGGTGCACGCCCGCGACCCCGAGCGTCCCGTGCACTACGAGGGCGACTACACCGGCGAGTACACCGACGTCTACTCGCGCATGTACTCCACGGTCACGGAGACCGAGCAGATCGGCACCGACGGCTCGCGCGCCCCGCTGCTGGGCTGCACCCCCGCACAGGGCGACCGCCAGCGCACCAAGCCGTTCCTGCTCTGCGAGTACGCCCACGCCATGGGCAACGGGCCGGGCGCCTTCGACCAGTACGAGGAACTGGTGCACCGGTTCCCGCGGCTGCACGGCGGCTTCGTCTGGGAGTGGCGCGACCACGGCATCCTGGCCACCGCCCCGGACGGGACGCCGTACCACGCCTACGGCGGCGACTTCGGGGAGGTCGTCCACGACGGCAACTTCGTGATGGACGGCATGGTGCTCAGCGACGACGTGCCGACGCCGAGCCTCCACGAGTACAAGGCGGTCGTCCAGCCGGTCCGCTTCGTCTTCCACGGCGACGGGAACGACGACGGGAACGGCGACGAGCTGGAGATCACCAACCTGCGGCACTCGGCCGACACCGGCGACCTGGCCTTCCGCTGGCGCGTCGAGCACGACGGGGTCCCCGTGGAAACGGGCGAGCTGAAGGTGGAGCCGCTCGCGGCGGGCGCGTCGGGGCGGGTGCCGCTGCCGGCGGTCGCGGTGGCCCCGGACGCCGAGACCTGGCTGACGGTCGAGGCGGTGCTGGCGGCCGGGACCGCCTGGGCCCCCGCGGGACACGAGATCGCCACCGCCCAGCTGGACCGCTCGGTACGGCGTCCGGTGCCCGCCGTCCACCCCCGCGCCGGCTGGCGGCCGGACGAGGGGACGCTGACGCTCGGCATCGCCGAGTTCACCGGCGGCTCCCTCACCCGCCTGGCCGGACGGCCCGTCACCGGCCCCCGCCTGGAGCTGTTCCGCGCGCCGACCGACAACGACGCGAGCCCGGCCGACCGCGTCGAGGGCAGCGACGACAGCGTCGCCGGGGTGTCCAGCGCCGACCTCTGGCGCCGTGACGGCCTCGACCGGCTGACCACCCGGCGGATCCGCGTCGAGCGCACCGCGGACGCCCTGCGCACCCTCGACCGGGTCGCCGCCGCCAACTCCGCCCGGTCGGTGACCGTCGAGTCGGTCTGGACGGTCGAGGACGGTGCGCTGGAACTGCGCGTGGAGATCGAGCCGTCGAGCGGCTGGCGGACGGTGTGGCCGCGGATCGGCGTGCGCTTCGAACTGCCCGACGGCACCGCCCCGGTGGACGGCGCCGAGTGGTTCGGCCTGGGCCCGCTGGAGTCGTACCCCGACAGCATGCGCGCCGCCCGCACCGGCCGCTTCGCGGCGGGCGTCGGCGACCTGTCCGTCGACTACGCCCGCCCGCAGGAGACCGGGCACCGCTCCGGCCTGCGCACGCTCACGCTGACCAGCGGCGAGACCGGGGTGCTGCACGTCGAGGCGCTCCCCGACACCCGCGGCCGGCGCCCCGGCTTCACCCTGGCCCGCCACACCCCCCAGCAGATCGACCGGGCCGAGCACCCCTACGAGCTGCCGGAGTCGGCCACCAGCCACCTCATCGTCGACGCGGCCCAGCACGGCCTCGGCTCCCGGGCCTGCGGGCCCGACGTGTGGCCCGAGTTCGCGCTGCGCCCCGAGGCCCGCACGATCAGGCTGCGCATCACGGCGGCCGGCTGAGCGGCCGCGGCCGACAGGTCTTTCACAGTCCGCACCCACGCGTCTCACGGCCGGGAGGTGGACGGTCACCGGCCATGAACTTATCCACCGGTACCCCACGGATCCTGGTCGTGGACGACGAGGAAGACCTGACCGACCTGCTGGCGACGGTGCTGCGGGCCGAGGGCTGGCAGACCAGCCAGGCCCTGGACGGCACGGCCGCGGTCCGGGCCGCGCGCGGGTTCAGACCCGACGCGGTGGTCCTGGACCGCGGACTGCCCGACCTGGAGGGCCTGGAGGTGCTGCGGCGCCTGCGGGCCTACCGGCCGGACCTGCCCGTGCTGTTCCTCACCGCCCGGGAGAGCGTCGAGGACCGGGTCGCCGGCCTGCGGGCGGGCGCCGACGACTACGTGCCCAAGCCGTTCGACCTCGACGAGGTGGTGCTCCGGCTGCGCGTCCTGCTGCGCCGCTGCGACGCCGGACGGCCGGGCGGCTCGCTGCTCGCCGTCGGCGACCTGACCCTGGACGAGGAGACCCGCCAGGTGCGGCGGGGCGGTGTCCAGATCCGGCTCACCGGACGGGAGTTCGAGCTGCTGCGCTACCTCATGCGGCACACCGGCCGGGTCCTCGGCCGGGAGGAGCTCCTCGACAACGTCTGGGCCACCGAGGAGGACCGGCACCTGAGCATCGTCGAGAGCTACGTCAGCTACCTGCGCCGCAAGATCGAGCGCGACGGTCCCGTCCTCATCCACACCGTGCGCGGCGTCGGCTACCTGATGAAGCCCGCCGAAGCGAAGCCGTGAGCGGGGCGGCGAACGGGGCGGCGAGCGGGTCGGCGAGGACGGCTGCGGCGGTCCGGGACCCCGGCGGCGGGCCGCGCCGCCCGCGCGGGCCGGGCCGCCCGCGCAGTCTGCGCTCGCGGATGATCCTCTCCAGCACCGTGCTGCTGGCCGCGCTCTCCGTGGTGATCATCGCCCTCAGCGGTGTGGTCATGCGCTCCTACCTGATGACCGGCCTCGACCAGCGGCTCGACGCGCTCGCCGAGCACTCCTCGGCCGCCGGCGGCCGGATCGGGGCGCCGGCCGCGGGGCTGCCGTACCTCAGGGCCTTCGGGGTGCCCGAGGGCACCGTCGGGGTCTCCCTCACCGGCCGGCACGGCCCGGTCCGCCACGCGGCGGTGGTCGGACCCGCCGAGGAGCTGACCGAGCCGACCGCCGCGCAGCAGCGCGTCCTCGCGACGGTCGAGGCGGACGGCCACCGCCACACCATGGACCTGCCCGGACTCGGCTCCTACCGGGTCAAGGCCGTGCGCGCCGACACCCGGCACACCGAACTGACCATCGTCACCGCCCTGTCCGTGCGCCCGGTCGACCACCTGCTCGGCCGGCTGCTGGCCGTCGAGTCGGCCGCCGCGGCCGCCGCCCTCGTCGTCGCCGCGCTGATCGCCGCCGCCGTGATCGGCCGTCAGCTGAGGCCGCTGCGCCGGGTGGTGGACACCGCCACCCGTATCTCCCGCGAGCCGCTCGGGCACGGCGAGGTCCACTCGCTGGAACGGGTGCCCCAGGAGGACTGCGCCACCGAGACCGGCCGGCTCGCCCAGGCCGTCAACCGGCTGCTCGGGCACGTCGAGAGCGCGCTCGCCGACCGGTACGCCACCGAGCTGCGGATGCGGGACTTCCTGGCCGACGCGGGCCACGAACTGCGCACCCCGCTCGCCTCCGTGGCCGGCCACCTCCAACTGGTGCGCCGGGCCCCGAAGTCGGCGGCGCCGCAGGCCGAGTACGCGCTCGGCCGCATGGAGTCCGGGATCGGCCGGATGCGCACCCTCGTCGAGGACCTGCTGCTGCTCGCCCGGCTCGACACCGGCCGCCCGCTGGCCCGCGAGGAGGTGGGTCTCGGCCCGCTGCTCGCCGAGGCGGTGGCCGACGCCCGCGCGGCCGGACCCGACCACCGCTGGGAGTTCCTGATGCCCGGGGAGCTGGTGCTGGTCGAGGGCGACCCGGACCGGCTCCACCAGGTCGTCGCCAACCTCCTCGCCAACGCCCGCGTCCACACCCCGCCCGGCACCAGGGTCACCGTCACCGTCCGGACCGCCGAGGACCAGGCGGTGATCCGCGTCGCCGACGACGGTCCCGGCATCCCGCCCGACCTGCTGCCCCGGGTCTTCGAGCGGTTCGCCCGCGGCGACGCCTCCCGCTCCCGGGCCACCGGCAGCAGCGGCCTCGGCCTCGCCATCGTCGCCGCCGTCGCCGCCGCCCACGGAGGACGGGCGGAGGTCGCCGGCGAGCCCGGCCGCACGGTGTTCACCGTCCGGCTGCCGCTGTGCCCGGCGTACGCCGACGGGGCGAACCCGCCGCGCACACCGGCCGGACACGAACTCCCGCCGGAAGCGTCCTAGGACGCTTCCGACGGCTCTCCGCGGCGTCGCGGCGCCCGGCACGCACCCTCGCCGCCCCTTCTTCCACGGAGATCCGTCGGAAACGCGCTAGCCGGCGGCCGTCGGGTCGGTCACCCAGCCGGCCATCAGTATCAGGCGGGACTCACGGTGCACGGCGAGGAAGCCGAACGGGCGGTCGAAGGCGGCCCGGACCACGGTCGACTCGTACGGACAGTGCGGCGGTCCGCCCCCGGGCGCGGCCAGTACGGCCGTCACCGCGGCGGCCCGGAAGCCCAGCGGGCCGAACTCCGCCACCGCGGACTGCCCGGCCGCGCCGACCGCCAGCGGGGCCGCGCTGATCCCCGGGAAGTGGCCCTCGCGGGCGTCCGCCGCCGCGGACAGCCCGAACAGGCCGTGCAGGTGCAGCAGATCGTGGTCGGCGCGGACCACGAAGCCCGGGGCGGTCACATCGAGCCGGGTCGGGTCCGGGGTCGCCGACGGCCGCCGCTCCACGACCACGCCGGGTCCGGCGGGCCCGTAGGGGAGCTGTCCGCCGGTCGTCGTCGCCAGGGTGCGTTCCAGGGCGCCGATGCCGGTGTGCAGCACCTGCCCGGGCGCCATCCCCTCGTCGCCGAGCACCAGATGGACGTCCAGGCCGTTGTCGCCGGGCACCTTCAGCGTGGTGACCCGGCCCTCGGGGCCCGCGCTCACCCCGATCCGGTCCGGCCGCACACTGCTGCGGTGCAGACCGGCCAGCGCGCGGCCCTGCCAGGGCCCGGAGCCGGGCCGCAGCACCGTCTCGCGGAACGGGTGCCGCCAGTCCGTGTGCAGCGCCAGCGCGGTCGCCATGACCAGCCGGGCGCCCTCGTCCGCCCGCACCGGCATCCGCTCGACCAGCCCGTCGGTGCGCTTGGCCGCCCACGCGTCCAGCGCCTCCTGGGAGGCCGCGGGATCGGGGCCGAGCACGCCGTGCGCCTCGGCGGGCAGCCCGGCCGCCCACCGCTCGTGCAGCTCCAGCGTCCGGTCGGTCCACAGCCCGAGGGCCGCCCCGACACCGGCCGTCGCGTCCAGCGCGGTGAGTAATTCCCGCGCTCCGGCGGCGGCTTGGTCGGCTTGCATCCCCAGGGCGCGGGTCAGCTGCTCCCGGGCGGGGCCCGCGGCGCCGTCGGCGAGGAAGGCCAGCAGCGGCCAGACACCGGCGGCCGAGAAGACCGTACCCTGTCTGGTCTGCCGCGCCCAGCGTGTGGTGAGCGCGTTGACGGCGCTGACGGTCCGGTTCATTCGTCGTCCTCCCAGGAGTGCTCGGGGAGGGGCGGGGAGGGGCGGGGAACCCCGGCGGGTCCTCCGCGCGCGACCGCCGCCCCCCACCCTCATTCCGCCCCCGTTCACGGCGCGCTTACGATGCGCGCAGTCGTACAAGCCCAGCCGTCCGTTTCCACGCGGCCGAACGCCCCCTCAGGAGCACGGTACCGGTGTCCATACCTCCGCCCCCCGGCCCCCATCAGCCACAAGGGCCGTATCAGCCGCCCCAGTCGGGCCCGCCGCAGTACCCGCAGTACCCGCAGGGACCGTACGGGCAGCAGCCGCCCTACCCCTCGCCGTACCAGCCCTGGGGCCAGGGCTACAGCCCCTACGCGGCCCCCGCGCCCGTCAACGGCCTGGCCATCGCCTCGCTCGTGCTGGGGCTGCTGTGCTGCCTGCCGGGGGTGGGGCTGGTGCTCGGCGTGATCGGGCTGAGCCAGATCCGCAGGAGGGGCGAGCGCGGCAGGGCGATGGCCGTCACCGGCTCGGCGCTCTCCGCGATCGGGCTCGCGCTGTGGGTGCTGGTGCTCGCCACGGGCGGCGCGGCCGACTTCTGGGAGGGCGTCAAGGAGGGCGCGAGCGACACCTCCAGCCTCTCGCTGGACACCGGCGAGTGCTTCGACACCCCGGACGGCGCGCTCACCGGCGACCTGGTCACCGACGTCACCGTCGTGGACTGCGCCGGATCGCACGACGGCGAGGTCTTCGCCACCTACGGCCTCAAGGGCGCCGACTACCCCGGCGACGACGGCGTCGGCGAGTCGGCCGACGAGCGCTGCTACGCCCTGGCGGACGGCTACGCGATGGACGGCTGGGCGATCCCGGACGACGTCGACGTGTACTACTTCACGCCCAGCGAGGACAGCTGGGAGTTCGGCGACCGGGAGGTGGCCTGCGTCTTCGGCAACACGACCGAGGGCAAGCCGCTGACCGGCTCACAGCGCAACGACGAGTCCGTCCTGGACGCCGACCAGATCGCCTACCTCAAGGCCGCGCACGTCCTCGACGACGCCCTGGACGCCGTCCCCGACGCGGAGTACGTCGAGGACGACCTGCCGGGCTACCGGGACTGGGCGGACCAGGTCACCGAGGCCATCACCGAGCAGACCGGCATGCTCCGCGCGCACACCTGGGACGCGGACGCGAAGCGGCCGGTGGACGACCTCGTCGCGAGCCTCGGCAGGGCGCGCGCGGAGTGGGCGAAGGCGGCGAAGGCCACGGACGCCGACACGTACTACGCCCACTACGACAAGGCCTCGACGCTGCTCGACCCGAAGCGGACGGTCACCGCGCGCAAGGCTCTGGGCCTCGCCACGACCCCGCCCTCCTCCGACGGCGGAGACGGCGGCTCCGGGAGCGGAGGAAGCGGCTCCGGCATGGAGGTGTGATCGCCGCCAGAACGGGGAGAAAGTGCCTGCGTAATGCATACCCGGGCCACATGTCATCACATCGAGTGATTCTCTGGCCTTTGCTTGCACCACACAACCCACGGTTGCCACGCTGTTGCTGTCTGTACAACCTGATGGGAGCGGCCAGTGACTTTCGGTGAGCAGCCGGCGTATCTGCGTGTCGCGGGAGATCTCCGCAAGAAGATCGTCGACGGTTCGCTGCCCCCGCACACCCGGCTTCCCTCCCAGGCCCGCATCCGCGAGGAGTACGGCGTCTCCGACACCGTCGCCCTGGAGGCCCGCAAGGTGCTGATGGCCGAGGGGCTGGTGGAGGGGCGCTCCGGCTCCGGCACCTATGTGCGCGAACGGCCCGTGCCCCGGCGGGTGGCCCGCTCCGGCTACCGCCCGGCGGGCGGCGCCACCCCGTTCCGGCAGGAGCAGTCCGACGCGCTCGCGCGCGGCACCTGGGAGTCAAGCAGCGAGCAGGCCGAGGCGGGCGGCGCGATCGCCGACCGGCTCGGCATCCGGGTCGGCGACCGCGTGATGCGCACCCGCTACCTGTTCCGGGACGCGGGCGAGCCGATGATGCTCTCCACCTCCTGGGAACCCCTCGCCGTCACCGGCCGCACCCCCGTGATGCTGCCCGAGGAGGGCCCCCTCGGGGGCATGGGCGTGGTCGAGCGGATGCGCGCCATCGACGTCATCGTGGACAACGTCACCGAGGAGGTCGGCGCCCGCCCCGGCCTCGCCGAGGAGCTGCTCACCCTGGGCGGCGTCCCCGGTCATGTGGTCCTGGTGATCCAGCGGACCTACTACGCCTCGGGCCGCCCGGTGGAGACCGCCGATGTCGTCATCCCGGCCGACCGCTATCGTGCCGCGTACCACCTGCCCGTGAAGTAGCGCACACCCTTGCGATAGTTGACGCCTCCACCATCGAGGTACGGACCTGCGCCCGGCCGCTGCGATCCGGCCGTTCTCGCAGGTGGCCCCGGTCGTGCCCGGTACGCCCGCGACCCGAAGCGGGAGGTGTGCGAACGGCGCGTTCGGCATCGTGCGCCCCCACCGTTCTGGCTGGTTGCGTACCTCTTTGTGAAAAGCCGTATTCGCTGCGTAAAGGTTAGGCGTACGCTCGGGCATATGCGGAGTGCGGTTTCCTTAGCGGGGCGGGGATGGGCGGGAGCTGGGAGAGACGGAGGGGTGCGATGACGGAAGGCACGGTCTCGCTCCCCTGGCTCGTCATACGCCAGGACGACAACGGCAATCGCTACCGGGTCGGCCGGTACGCGACCCGGGCCGAAGCGCAGAAGATCGCCGACAGCCTCGACGACCGCGGGCACAAGCAGCTCTACTGGGTCGAGCGCATAGGCCACACCAACGGCAACGGCGACGGCGGCAGCCGGAACTGACCCTCCGCCGCCTCCCGTAGGCTCCGGTCCATGAGCGAACGGATCGTGGTGGTCGGAGCCGCCCTGCTCGACGCCGGCCGCCTGCTCGCGGCCCGCCGCAGCGCGCCCCCGGAGCTGGCCGGCCGCTGGGAGCTGCCCGGTGGCAAGGTCGAGCCCGGCGAGACCCCCGAGCACGCGCTGGTGCGCGAACTCCACGAGGAGTTGGGCGTGACGGCCGAGGTGCTGGCGCGGGTCCCGGGGGAGTGGCCGCTCAGGACGCCGTACACCCTCCAGGTCTGGACGGCCCGCCTGTGCCCGGGGTCGCCCGAGCCCAAGCCGCTCCAGGACCACGACGAACTGCGCTGGCTGACGGCGGCGGAGGTCTGGGACGTCGACTGGCTGGACCAGGACGTGCCGGCCGTGCGCGCGGTGATCGCCGAAGACACGGGCGCGCCGCCTTCGCCGTAGGCCGTTCGCACCACGGTGTGCCAATCTTCGCGGTACTGCATCCGGAATGTCGGGTATGTGACTAATAACCTCATGTAACCAGACATGGGTGGGGATGCTGTACGGGAAGTGATCGGTGTGATCGACACCGAAGGTGTCACCGTCGAGTGGACCTTTCCCGCGGAACCGGGCGCCGTGCGCACCGCCCGGACCGCGGTCCGAGACCAACTGCGCGGCTGGGGCCTGGACCCCCTCGCCGACATCACCGCCCTGCTGGTCAGCGAGCTGGTCACCAACTCGCTCCGGCACGCCACCGGACCCATCGGCGTACGCCTCGTACGCCCCGCCGACCTCGGCGACACCCTCCGCGTCGAGGTCTCCGACCCGCTCCCGGACCCGCCGCGCGAACGCGTCGCCGGTCTTGACGACGAGAACGGCCGCGGCCTCCAGCTCGTCTCCGGCTCCTCGCGCAGCTGGGGCACCCGCCCCGGCGGCACCGGCAAGACCGTCTGGTTCGAGCTGGCCGTACCAGGGTGAACCGGGTGAACGGGGTGTACACACGGTGTTGCGCCGTCCACCCGCGAGAGTGGCCCGGCAACGCGTGCCGGGGTGTGTGGTTCGAGGGCGTGTTCCCTGGTTAGAAGACTGGAAGTGTTGTCACGGTCCGGTCCGGAAATCGTCCGGACCGTGCTGTGATCGTGAACACCGTGTCAGGCGGCGCCGTAGTGCTGGATACTGCGGGCAGCCGTACCCGGTGACCGGTGCCGGGCGCGGTGAGCTGGAGGGGACGGTTCGCGTGAGCGAGATACCAGCTAAGGCCACGGAGTCCGAGGACCCGTCGGACGGCGGCAGGTCGGGGACCGCGGAGTCAGCCGCGGGCCCTGGCGACGCCATGTGGCAGAGCAGCCCACCCGGCTCCATCTACGACTACATCAGGGTCGCCTCGTTCTCCATCGGCGCCGGCGGCCTCGTCGACCAGTGGAGTGTGCGCGCCGAACAGATCTTCGGCATCCCCGCCGAGCGGGCCGTCGGCATGGACCCCATCGAGGCGTTCATCGACCCCGACCTGCGCGAACGCGGCCAGCGGAAGATGGCCGAGATCCTGGACGGGCGCGAGTGGACCGGCGTGGTGCCGTTCCGGATGCCCGCCGCCGCGGACGGCGGACGGGGCGAGGAGGGCCTCGCCGAGGTCTACGTCATGCCCACCCGCACCACCGAGGGCGAGCACGCCGCCGTCTGCATAGTGGTCGACGTGCGCACCCTGCGCAGCATCGAGACCGACCTCGCCGCCTCGCAGTCGATATTCGGTCAATCTCCTTTCGGTTTCCTGCTGATCGATCCCGACCTGCGCATCCGCCGCGCCAACGTGCGGTTCTCCTCCATCTTCGGCGGCATCCCCGACGACCACCGCGGCAAGAGCGTCCACGACTACCTGCCCCGCGCCGAGGCCGACCGGGTCGCCGCCACCCTGCGCCGGGTCCTGGACACCGGCAACTCCATCACCGACATGCACGTCACGGGCTTCGTGCCGGGCTCCGACGAGCGCCGTCACTGGTCCATCAACCTCTACCGGGTGCACAGCGGCAGCGGCCGCCCGATCGGCGTCGCCTGGCTCGGCCTGGACGTCACCGCCCGCCGCGCCGCCGCCCGCGAGGCCGCCGCCGCCCGGCGGAATCTCGCCCTCCTCAACGAGGCCGGCGCCCGCATAGGCAACTCCCTCGACCTGGAGACCACCGCCCGCGAACTCCTCGACGTCGTCGTCCCCGGCTTCTGCGACCTCGCCACCGTCGACCTCTACCAGGGGCTGCTGGCCGGCGACGAGACCCCGCCCGGCCTCGCCGACGGCAGCGCCGAACTGCGCAGGGTCGCCTACGCCAGCGCGGTCTCCGACGCGCCCTTCGTGGGCGGCGGCGCCCCGGTCGCCGTGGGCGCCGTCCACCACTACCCGTTCAACTCGCCGTGCGCGGACGCCCTGCGCACCGCCCGCCCGCAGCACGTGCCGGCCGAGGACGGCGGCCTCGTGCAGTCCACCCTGGCCGTCCCGATGGTCGCCCACGACACCGTCGTCGGCCTCGTCCAGTTCGCCCGCACCAAGGGCAGCGAACCGTTCGGCGACCGCGACCGCGACCTCGCCGTGGAGCTGGCCGCCCGCGCCGCCGTCTGCATCGACAACGCGCGCCTGTACCGCCGCGAGCACGAGCGGGCGCTGATACTCCAGCGCTCCCTGCTCCCGCCGGGCGACCCCGAGGCCTCCGGCCTCGACATCGCCTGCCGCTACCTGCCGGGCAACGCGGCCACCGAGGTCGGCGGCGACTGGTTCGACGTCATCGAACTCCCCGGCCACCGCACGGCGCTGGTCGTCGGCGACGTGATGGGCCGCGGTCTGCGCGCGGCGGTCGCGATGGGCGAACTCCGCACGGCGGTCCGCACCCTGGCCCTGCTGGACCTGGAACCGGCCGAGGTCCTCTCCGCCCTGGACGAGATCGCCCGCGGCCTCGGCACCCCCGGAGGCATCCAGCAGGCCACCCGCACCGCCCGCCAGCCCCGCGACGCCGACCTCTCCGAGGTCTACCTCGCGACCTGCGTGTACGCCGTCTACGACTCCGTCACCAGGCGCTGCACGTTCGCCAACGCCGGCCACCTGCCCCCGGTGCTCGTGGAACCCGGCGAGGACGCGCTGATGCTCGACGTGCCGCCCGGCATGCCGCTCGGCGTCGGGGGCGAGCCCTTCGAGGAGGTGGAGGTCGAACTCCCCGAGGGCGCGTTGCTGGCGCTGTACACCGACGGCCTGGTCGAGTCCCGCGACCACCCCCTCGACGAGGGGCTCCAGGCGTTCGTCGGCGCCCTCACGGACCCCTCCCGGCCCCTGGAGGACGTGTGCGACCACGTCCTCAACACCCTCGACACGCACCACGGCGAGGACGACATCGCCCTGCTGATGGCCCGGGTGCAGGGGCTGCCGGCGGAGTCGGTCGGCGACTGGACGCTGCCGCGCGAGCCGCGCAGCGTGGGCCGCGCCCGTGAGTACGCGCGCGGCCAGCTGATCTCGTGGGACCTGGAGCCCCTCGTCGACACGGCGGAGCTGCTCGTCAGCGAACTCGTCACCAACGCGCTGCGCTACGGCGAGGGCGAGATAAGGCTCCGGCTCCTCCTCGACCGCACCCTGGTCTGCGAGGTCTGGGACTCCGGCCTGGTCCAGCCGAGGCGCCGCCGCGCCCGCGACACGGACGAGGGCGGCCGGGGGCTCCAGCTGGTCGGGCTGCTCAGCGCGGCGTGGGGCTCGCGCAGGACGCCGCGCGGCAAGACGGTGTGGTTCGAACTCCCCCTCCCGGACGGCGAAACAGGCCTCACCGACCCGGCGGAGGCCCTGTTGAGCCTGTTCTGAGGCAGCGGGAACGGTCCCCGGCCTGCCGCGCAGTTCCCCGCGCCCCTGCAAGCAGGGGGTCACGGCAGCGCCCCTTCAGGGGCGCGGGGAACTGCGCGACCAACCCCCACACACCCGCACCCGACCCACGACCCGGCGCCGCCCCCGCAGGGGCTACCGCAGCCGTCCCCGGGTGTCCGGGCCCCCGAAGGCCGTCACCGGTCCGCCGTCCGGCTCCTCGCCCAGCAGCACACCGCCCAGCACCGCCCCCGCCACCCCGCTCTCGTGCGCGGCCTCCCCGGCGTACGGGTTCCCGTGCGTCCGTACGTCCCGCTCCGCCAGCTCCCGCGCCCGCCGGGCCAGCCTGTCCGCGTCGGCCGGCGCGGCCCGCCCGGCCTCCGCCAGCAGCGCCCGCGGCTCGGCCGTCACCGCCGCCCGGTGCACCCCCACGAAGTCGTCCGCGGAACCGATCGCGCTCCGCGCCACCAGCTCCGCCCCGGCCGCGATCACCCCGGCCCGCCCGCCGCCCGTCCCCTCCACGGCCCGCACGATCCGGCGCAGGGCGCCCAGCGGGTCGTACGGCCCCCCGGTCACCTCCCCGCGGACGGCGGCCAGCACGGCGTCCGCGTGCGCCAGCCGCGCCGGGAGCCCGGTCGCCCGCAGGCCCGCCAGCTCCGCCTCCGCGCCCGTGAGGGCCGCCGGCACCGTGCCCGCCGCCGTCCGCAGCTCCTCCGTGAGCCGTTCCACGCCGTCCAGCAGCACCCCGGCCTGCGCCACGGCGCCCTCGGCGGCCCGCAGCCGACGGCGGAACCCGTCGCCGTCGCCCCAATCGGAGTCCTGGCGGGCCTGGTTGAGCCGTACGGTCGCGAACACCAGCCGGTCCTTGGCCTGTTCGACGTGGCCGAGGACGGAGGCGACGGCGGACGAGCCGTACCGCGCGCCCGCCCGGCCCAGCGCGCCCTCCACGCCGTTGGTGCGGGCCGCCAGCTCCCGGAACCGGCCCTCGGCGACCGCCAGCGCGTCGCCCGTGTCCCACTCGGCGTCGAACCCCTCCGCCGCCGCGTCCAGCTGCCGCCCCGCCTCCGCGCAGCGTCCGACCACCCCCACCAGGGCCTGGCGCCGTCCGGCGTCGTCGCCCGGGGCACCCTCCTCGTACCGCCGCCAAATCGCGAACGCGGCGGACAGCTCCGTCCCGGCCGCCCGCAGCGCCCGCAGGACGGGCTCGCTCACCGCCACGAGGCCGAGCGCCTCCCGGCTGGTGCGCACGCAGTCGTCGGCGAGGACCAGGGCGGCCCGGGCCTGCCGCTCGAAGTCCGCGGGGGAGGGCACCGGCGGGGCCGGGGAGACGATCCCCGGTGTGGTCCGGGACCGCGCCCGCCGCACCCGCCGCACGTACCCGTAGCCGCCCAGCGCCCCGGCCGCCACCACGACGACGAGCGGCAGCACGTAGTCAGCGGCGGAAACCCCCGCGGCCTCCGCCACCGCCCCCGTCGCCGTCGCCGTCGCCGTCCCGGTCCTCGTCCCGGTCGCTGTCCCTGTCCCCCTCGCCGTCCCCGTCCCTGTCCCGGTCGCTGTCCCTGTCCCCCTCGCCGTCCCCGTCCCTGTCCCGGCCGCCGTCCCGGTCCTCGTCGCCGTCCCCGCCCCCGTCATCGTCACCGGCTCCGCCGAGGCGGCCGTGCCGCTCCGTGCGGTGGGAACCGGATCTTGTCCTGTGCTCGTCATCACCGGCAGCACCAGCCAGACCACCCCGGCCAGGCCGCCCAGCACCGCGTGCCCCACCCGCACACCTATGTGCCCGGTGGCACGCCTCGGCCGACCCCGGATCAAGGATGACGTCACATTTCGGAGCGTATGGGCAGCAAGTCCGCTTCGCGACCGGGGCGCGGACAGCCGAGCGACACCAGGAAACGGGGCCCGACCCATGACCCAGAACCCCAACCCGCCCCACCCCGGCACCCCGAACCCCCGGCCGCCGTCCGGCGGACCGGCCTCCCCGCAGGGCCAGGACCAGGACCCGCCCGCGACCACCCCGCCCTCCGCGTCCACCGGCGAACGGCCCTCCGCCGCGTCGTCGTCCGGGTGGCGGCCGGGGAGGAAGTGGCGGTGGGCTCTCGGGGGTGTGGCGCTGTTGCTGCTCCCCCTGCTCATCGCCGAGACCGCCCTTCGTGTCGACTACGTCGGTGACCCGGCGCCCGGCGCCCGCAGCCGGGGCAAGGACGCGGTCTGGCTCGGCCACGCCTGGGTGGACGGGCGCAGGACCGATGCCGATGTCGCCGCTCTGGCCGACCGGCTCGCGGGGACCGGCATACGGGACCTCTACGTCCATGCCGGACCACTCGAACACAACGGGACGCTGCCCAAGTCCGCCTACCCCGAGGCGCATTGGCTGATAACAGCCGTGCATCGAAAACTCCCCGGCGTACGGGTGCAGGCCTGGCTGGGGGACGAGGTCGCGCCGGAGAAGCCGTACGCCATGCATCTGGAGAGGAAGGCGACCCGCGCCGCCGTGGTGGCGTCCGCCCGGCAGGTGGTGGCGGCGGGGTTCGACGGGGTGCACTTCGACCTGGAGCCCCTGCACTCCGGCGACGGGAACTTCCTGGCCCTGCTGGACGCCCTGCGGCCCGTGACGCCGCTGCTCTCCGTCGCCGCCCACCAGATAGACCCGCTCCCGGCGTTTCACTCCTTCTGGGGTACCGTCACCGGCCATCCGAAGTGGTGGTCGCAGGCGTACTTCGGGCAGGTCGCCCGCCGGGTGGACCAGATCGCGGTGATGTCGTACGACACCATGCAGCCGTTGCAGAGCCTGTACGGCGGCTATGTGGCCCAGCAGACCGGCCTGGCGGTCGAGGCCACCCCGGCCGGGACCGATCTCCTCATGGGGCTGCCCTTCTACCACGAGAATCGTTTCGGCCACTGGGCGCACGCGGAGACCGTACCGGCGGCCGTGCGGGGAGTTCGGCTGGGACTGTCCCGGAGCGACCCGGATCGCGCTAACTTCGGCGTCGCCCTCTACGTCGACTTCGCCGCCACCGAGGATGACTGGACCGCTTACCGGAAGGACTGGGTCCGTACGTCATGACCACCGCTCGTGCCCACCTCACCCGTGACGACCTCGCCCCGCTCGCCCGCGAGGCGCTCGGCCGGGCCCCCGCCGCCGTCACCCGGCTGCGCGGCGGCTCCAAGAAGGGCGTCTACCGCCTCGTCCTCGACAACGGCCGCAGCGCCGTCGCCTACGTCTGGTCCCCGGACGAGGACTACTGGGGCCCCGCGGACGCCGACATCCGCGACCCCTTCGCGCACGCCTCCGGCCTGGGCCTCTTCCTCGCGGCCCACGACCGCCTCACCGAACTCGGCGTGCGCACCCCGCGGCTGCTCTTCGCCGACGAGGAGGCCGAGCACCTGCCGTCGTACGCGGCGGTCGTCGAGGACGTCCGCGGCGGCAGCCTCCAGACGCTGCTGCGCAGCGACCCGGGCGCGGCCAGGGTGCCGCTGGCCCGGCTCGCCGGCACGCTCGGCGTGCTGCGCGGGTGCGCGGCCGCCGGGTACGGCAAGGCCGCCCTCGTGGAGGAGGGCGGGACGCCGATCGGCAGCTCCTGCGAGCAGGTCGTCGCGGACCGGGCCGTGCGCGACATCGCTCTGACCGCCGAGCGGGACGCCCGGGTGCGCGAGGTCCGCGAGGCGCTGTCGGAGCGGGTGCGCGAGCTCCACGACGCGGTCGGGCCGCGCGACCACGCCACCCTCGTGCACGGCGAACTCGGCCCGGACCACGTCCTGGTGACCGAGCAGGGCGATCCCGCGCTGATCGACATCGAGGGCCTGATGTACTTCGACGCCGAGTGGGAGCACGTCTTCCTGCGGCACCGCTTCGGGCCCGCCTACGACGTGCTGCACTCCGCCGACCTCGACGAGAACCGCATGCGGCTCTACCGGCTGGCGATGCACCTCGGCCTCGTCGCCGGGCCGCTGCGGCTGCCGGCCGGCGACTTCCCGGAGCGCGAACGTCTGCGGGACGTCGCCGAGTCCAGCCTGCGCCAGGTGCTCAGTCTCCTGCGGGGCGCCTCCTGATCTTCGAGCCGAGCCAGACCAGCGGGTCGTACTTGCGGTCGACGGCCCGCTCCTTCAGCGGGATCAGCGCGTTGTCGGTGATGTGGATGCCCTCGGGGCAGACCTCGGTGCAGCACTTGGTGATGTTGCAGTAGCCGAGGCCGTGCTCGTCCTGGGCGGTGCGCTTGCGGTCCAGGCCGGAGGCCTCCGCCGCGTCCAGCGGGTGCATGTCCAGTTCGGCGACCCGCATGAGGAAACGCGGGCCCGCGAAGGCCGTCTTGTTCTCCTCGTGGTCACGGACCACATGGCAGGTGTCCTGGCACAGGAAGCACTCGATGCACTTGCGGAACTCCTGCGACCGGTCCACGTCCTCCTGCATCATGCGGTACTCGCCCGGGCCGACCCCCTCCGGCGGCACGAACGCCGGGACCTCCCTGGCCTTCTGGTAGTTGAAGCCGACGTCCGTGACGAGGTCGCGGATCACCGGGAAGGCGCGCAGCGGCGTGACGGTGATCGTCTCGTCCGGTTCGAAGACCGACATGCGGGTCATGCACATCAGGCGCGGACGGCCGTTGATCTCCGCCGAGCACGAACCGCACTTGCCCGCCTTGCAGTTCCAGCGGACGGCGAGGTCGGGGGCCTGGGTGGCCTGGAGGCGGTGGACGATGTCCAGGACCACCTCGCCCTCGTTGACCTCGACCTTGAAGTCCTCCAGGCCGCCGCCCTCGACGTCGCCTCGCCACACCCTGAAGTGGGCCGTGTAGCCGCTCATTCGTACAGCTCCTCTTCGGCGAGGTACTTGACCAGCTCCTCCTTGTCGAAGAGGGCGAGCAGGTCGGGGCGGATGGGTTCGGTGGTCTCGCGGGCGAGGGTGATCTGGCCGCGCACCGGGTCGGTGGCCGCCAGCCCGCCGGTGGGGTCGGCGAGCCCGCACAGCAGGTTGAGCCGGCGCCAGCCGCGGTCCATCGCCGGATGGTCCTCGCGGGTGTGGCCGCCGCGGGACTCGGCGCGCTCCAGGGCGGCCCGGGCCACGCACTCGCTGACCAGCAGCATGTTCCGCAGGTCCAGGGCGAGGTGCCAGCCGGGGTTGAACTGCCGGTGCCCCTCCACCCCGGCCCGGCGGGCCCGGACCCGCAGCTCGGCGAGCTTCTCCAGGGCCTGCTCCATCTCGCCCTCCCGGCGGATGATGCCGACCAGGTCGTTCATGGACTGCTGGAGCTCCTGGTGCAGGGTGTACGGGTTCTCGGGCGGGCCGGAGTCGGGGTCCAGGCCCTCGGCCGAGAAGGGCCGCAGCGCCTCGGCCGCCGCCGCGTCGACCTGGGCGTCGTCCACCGCCGGCCGGGTGCCGGTGTCGGCCGCGTGGTCGGCCGCGTGCCAGCCCGCCCGGCGCCCGAACACCAGCAGGTCGGAGAGGGAGTTGCCGCCGAGCCGGTTGGAGCCGTGCATCCCGCCGGCCACCTCGCCGGCCGCGAACAGCCCCGGGACGCCGCGCGCGGCGGCGGTGTCGGAGTCCACCGCGACCCCGCCCATCACGTAGTGGCAGGTCGGCCCGACCTCCATGGCCTCCGCGGTGATGTCGACGTCCGCCAGCTCCTTGAACTGGTGGTACATGGACGGCAGCCGGCGCCGGATCACCTCGGCCGGCATCCGCGTCGACACGTCCAGGAAGACCCCGCCGTGCGGGGAGCCGCGGCCCGCCTTCACCTCGGCGTTGATGGCCCGGGCCACCTCGTCGCGGGGGAGCAGTTCGGGCGGGCGCCGGTTGTGGTCCGGGTCCTCGTACCAGCGGTCGCCCTCCTCCTCCGACTCGGCGTACTTCTCCTTGAAGACGTCCGGGACGTAGTCGAACATGAACCGCTTGCCCTCGGAGTTCCTGAGCACACCGCCGTCGCCGCGCACCGACTCGGTGACGAGGATGCCCTTCACGGACGGCGGCCAGACCATGCCCGTCGGGTGGAACTGCACGAACTCCATGTTCAGCAGGGGTGCCCCGGCCAGCAGGGCGAGCGCGTGCCCGTCGCCGGTGTACTCCCAGGAGTTCGACGTCACCTTGAAGGACTTGCCGATGCCACCGGTCGCGATCACCACGGCGGGCGCTTCCAGGACGAGGAAACGGCCGGTCTCCCGCTCGTACCCGAAGACCCCGCAGACGCGTGCGCCGTCCTTGAGGATCCGCGTGACGGTGCACTCCTGGAAGACCTTCAGCCGGGACTCGTAGTCGCCGGTCTCGCGATGGTCCTCCTGCTGGAGGGAGACGATCTTCTGCTGGAGGGTGCGGATCAGTTCGAGGCCCGTGCGGTCGCCGACGTGGGCGAGGCGCGGGTACTCGTGGCCGCCGAAGTTGCGCTGGGAGATCTTCCCGTCCTTCGTGCGGTCGAAGAGGGCGCCCCAGGTCTCCAGCTCCCAGACCCGGTCCGGGGCCTCCTTGGCGTGCAGCTCGGCCATCCGCCACTGGTTGAGGAACTTGCCGCCGCGCATGGTGTCGCGGAAGTGGACCTGCCAGTTGTCGTGCTCGTTGACGTTGGCCATCGCCGCCGCGATGCCGCCCTCGGCCATCACCGTGTGGGCCTTGCCGAACAGCGACTTGCAGATCACCGCCGTACGGGCGCCCCGCTCGCGCGCCTCGATCGCGGCGCGCAGACCGGCGCCGCCGGCACCGACCACGACGACATCCCACTCCTGGCGGTCGACCACGGTCATCAGAAGGCCCTACTCCCTGGAAGCATCAGAAGAATCGCGGATCGTCGAAGACACCGGACGCGACGAGATAGACGTAGAAGTCGGCGAGCGCCACGCTCAGCAGCGACGCCCAGGCGAGCTGCATGTGCCGGGCGTTGAGCCGGCCGACGAACTGCCACGCCCGGTAGCGCACGGGGTGTCTGGAGAAGTGTTTGAGCTTGCCGCCGACGATGTGCCGGCACGAGTGGCAGGACAGGGTGTACGCCCAGATCAGCACGATGTTGACGAGGAAGACCAGGGTGCCCAGGCCCATGTGGCCCCAGCGCTCGTGCGGGTCGCGGAAGGACAGGACCGTGTCGTAGGACAGGACGCAGGCGACCAGGAGGGCGAAGTAGAAGAAGTACCGGTGGACGTTCTGGAGGATCAGCGGGAAGCGGGTCTCACCGGTGTACTTCGCGTGCGGCTCGGCCACCGCGCAGGCCGGCGGGGACGCCCAGAAGCTGCGGTAGTACGCCTTGCGGTAGTAGTAGCAGGTCAGCCGGAAGCCCAGCGGGAAGACCAGGATGATGATCGCCGGGGAGATCGCCCACCAGCTGCCGAAGAGGTCGGCGTTCGGGCCGGACGGCATGGTCTGGCAGTTCTCGGCCAGACACGGCGAGTAGAACGGCGAGACGTACGGCGCCGCGTAGTAGTGCGCGTTCGAGAAGGCCCGCCACGTCGAGTACACGACGAACGCGAACAGACCGGCCGCGGTGACGGCGGGAGCCAGCCACCAGCGGTCGGTCCGCAGGTGCGGGGCGGCGATCGCGGCGCGTGTACGGGCGCGTACGCCGCCGCTCTTCGGATGTGGTTCCGTACCAGTGGCCAATGGATGACTCCGGTCGGCTCGGGGGTGGGGGCCTGCGGGCCGCGCTCCTACGGTGCGCGCCGGTCGCGGGCGCCGAGGCCCTCGTCGTCCGTGTCCGTCCACAGGTTGATGTCGTACGGATCGTCGGAGATGGTGACGAGCTCGGGGCGCCGGCGCGGGGTGCCGGTGCCGGCGGCCTCCCGCAGCAGTGCCACGCTCTCGCGCAGGTGATCGGCGTCGGCACGGACGCGGCGCATCTCCAGTCCGCCGCTCCCGAGCTGCTGCTCCAGGCGGCCTACGGACCGGTTCAGGTCCTCTAGGCAGCGCTGGACTGACGTCAGGTCGTCGTGCACGGACATGACGTGACCTCACTTCCGGACCCCGTGGTCCTGGGCGGCAACGTTCATGCGCCTGCGAGTGTTGCGCGCCACACCTGCTGATGTGAAGGCATGTGCAGCGATTGGCGGATTGCGCGCCTGAGCCGCACGCCCGCACGCGCTCTGTGTGCGCCGGGATTGCGCCGCACGGGTGGCCTTTGACCACCCCGGTCGCCGTGTCGTCCCCGGCCGGCGGACCCCGTCCATTTCAGTGGGTCCGTACTTCTGCGTACATGTGATCAACTCCAAAATACCCCCAAATGCGAACAGACCGCACCCGTGTCACGGGGCCTTCCGGAGGTAGCAGAGATGTCCCACCACCGCTTCGGACCGAGCCCTGAAGGGGCGCGGGGAACTGCGCGACCAGCCATGACGGCGCCGCAGACGAACGACGGCACATCGCGGCGCTACCGGCGGAGCCTCGCGCTGCTCGCGGCGAGCGCCCTCGCCCTGCCCCTGCTGTCCGGCTGCGGCTCGGACGAGGAGGCGAGCAAGCCGCTGGCCGGCCAGGAGATCGCCCCGGCCGCCAGGGACCTGGTCGCCGAGGGCGGCACGCTGAAGATGGCCGTGGACGCCGTACCGGAGACCCTGAACACCTTCCAGGCCGACGCCGACGCGGGCACCACCCGGGTCGCCCAGGCCGTCCTGCCGTCGATGTTCACCCTCGATGCCGAGGGCCGCCCGGTCCGCAACCCCGACTACCTGGAGTCCGCCAAGGTCATCGAGACCGAGCCGCGCCAGGTCGTCCTCTACAGGCTCAACCAGCAGGCCGTCTGGAGCGACGGCCGGGAGATCGGCGCCGCCGACTTCGCCGCCCAGTGGCGCGCCCTGTCCGGCAAGGACTCCGCCTACTGGACCGCCCGCAACGCCGGCTACGACCGCATCTCCAAGATCGAGCGCGGCGCCAACGACCTGGAGGTCCGGGTCACCTTCGAGCGGCCGTACGCCGACTGGAGGTCGCTGTTCTCCCCGCTGTACCCGAAGGACGTCATGGGCACCCCCGACGCCTTCAACGACGGCGCCCGCCGCAAGCTCACCGTCACCGCCGGCCCCTTCAGGGTCGACAAGGTCGACACCGCCCAGAAGGACGTGGTCCTCACCCGCAACCCGCGCTGGTGGGGCCGCCCGGCCAAGCTCGACGAGCTGGACCTGCACGCCGTCCCCCGCGACAAGCGGGCCGCCGCGCTCGCCGACGGCACGGTCGACGTCGCCGACATCGACGCCTCCGAGGCCGAGCGGATCGTCATCGCCGGCCGCGACAAGGGCACCGGCACCCCGCTCCAGGGCGCCGGGAAGACCTCCGCGAAGAAGCTGCGCGCCTGGGCGCTGGACCTCGGCATGGACGCGGAGAAGCTGCCCGACGGCCGGAGGAAGCTCCGCGGGAGCATCGAGAAGTGGCTGGAGCAGCAGGAGGTGCTGCGCTCCTTCGACGTCCGCAAGTCGCTGGAGCCCGCCTACACCCAGCTCGCCCTGAACGGCTCCGAGGGCCCTCTCGCCGACGAGCGGGTGCGGCGCGCCGTCGCCCGCGCGCTGGACCGCGAGGCGCTCGCCAAGCTGGTGCTCACCCCGCTGGGACTGCCCGCCGTACCGGTCGGCAGCCACCTCGCGCTCTCCGGGCAGCCCGCCTACACCGACGGCAGCGGTTCGCTCGGCGGCCTCGACGCGCACGAGGCGCAGGCACTGCTGGCCGACGCCGGCTGGGTGGCCGGCGGGCCGGTCAGGAACGGCGGCAAGGCGGCCGGGGCGCAGAGCGACAAGGGCGACAAGGGCGACAAGGGGGACCCGGAGGACGCGTCCGACGGCGGGCGGGACGGGCAGTACATCGTCGGTGAGGACGACAAGGGGCACGCCGACCCCGACGGCAAGGACACCCGCGACCACCAGGGCGACCACGCCCACGGCGCGCCCGGGGCGTACGCGCCGAAGGGGACCGCCGCGCCGAAGGGCGCCGGGGCGCCGGCCGGGCCGCTGGCCAAGGACGGCAAGGCGCTGACCCTGCGGTTCGTGCTGCCGTCGGGGCCGGGGTCCGAGACGCTGCTCTCGGTCGCCGACCGGATCTCGAAGATGCTGGACAAGGTGGGGATCGTCACCGAGATCAGCAAGGTCCCGGACGAGAGCTACTTCAAGGACCACATCGCGTCCGGGCAGTACGACCTCGCGCTCTACTCGTGGCCGGCCTCCGCGTTCCCGGCGACCGACGCGCGGCCGATCTACGCGAAGCCCGTGGTGGCGGCCGACGGGTCGCTGAACGTCGAGCAGAACTACACGCGGGTCGGCACCGACCAGGTGGACCAGCTCTTCGACCAGGCGCTCGGGACGCTGGACGAGGACGAGGCGGACGGGCTGCTGCGGAAGGCGGACTCCCGGATCTGGGCGTCGGCCGGGTCGCTGCCGCTGTACCAGCGGCCGCAGATCGTCGGGGCCCGGAAGGGGCTGGTGAACGTGGGCGCGTTCGGCTTCCAGACGCCCGTCTACCAGGACATGGGCTTCCTGAAGAAGGGCGCGAAGGCGTCGCCGGGCCCGAGCAAGGGGTAGGGCTCTCCGCGAGGCGGAGAGGGGGCCGGACGAGTGCCGGGTGCGGGTGGATCGTGGCCGGTCGCGCGGTTCCCCGCACCCCCTTCCGTCGGCCCGGCGAGCCCCTGCTGGTGAGTGCACGTACGATGGGGTGAGGCCGTGGCGTGTTCAGCCCGGCAGGGTTCGCGTAACACCGATGTACGCGCGGGCCCCTTCCTCACACTCCGGGAGTACGCCGCACTATGGCCACGCGCCACGACATCCGCAACGTCGCCATCGTCGCCCACGTCGACCACGGCAAGACGACCCTCGTCGACGCCATGCTGAAGCAGGCCGGTGCCTTCGCAGCGCACGCCGCCGAATCGCTCGACGACCGAATGATGGACTCGAACGACCTGGAGCGTGAGAAGGGCATCACGATCCTGGCCAAGAACACGGCCGTGAAGTACCACCCCAAGGATGGCGGCGACGTCATCACCATCAACATCATCGACACCCCGGGCCACGCCGACTTCGGTGGCGAGGTCGAGCGCGGTCTGTCGATGGTGGACGCGGTGGTGCTGCTCGTGGACGCCTCCGAGGGTCCGCTGCCGCAGACCCGGTTCGTCCTGCGCAAGGCGCTCCAGCAGCGCCTGCCCGTCATCCTGTGCATCAACAAGACGGACCGCCCCGACTCGCGCATCGACGAGGTCGTCAACGAGACCTACGACCTCTTCCTCGACCTGGACGCGGACGAGGACCAGATCGAGTTCCCGATCGTCTACGCGTGTGCGCGGGACGGCGTGGCCTCGCTGACCAAGCCGGAGGACGGCACCGTCCCGGCCGACAGCGACAGCCTGGAGCCGTTCTTCTCCACGATCCTCTCCCACGTCCCGGCCCCGGAGTACGACGAGGCGGCCCCGCTCCAGGCGCACGTCACCAACCTGGACGCCGACAACTTCCTCGGCCGTATCGCGCTGCTCCGCGTCGAGCAGGGCGAGCTGCGCAAGGGCCAGACCGTCACCTGGATCAAGCGCGACGGCACGATGTCCAACGTGCGCATCACCGAGCTGCTGATGACCGAGGCGCTCACCCGCAAGCCCGCCGAGGTGGCCGGTCCGGGTGACATCTGCGCGGTCGCCGGTATCTCGGACATCATGATCGGCGAGACCCTCGCCGACACCGAGAACCCGATCCCGCTGCCGCTGATCACGGTCGACGAGCCGGCGATCTCGATGACCATCGGTACGAACACCTCGCCGCTGGTCGGCCGTGGCGGCACCGGCAAGGGCGCCGACAACAAGGCCGCGGTCAAGGACCGCAAGGTCACCGCCCGCCAGGTCAAGGACCGCCTGGACCGCGAGCTGATCGGTAACGTCTCGCTGCGCGTGCTCGACACCGAGCGTCCGGACGCCTGGGAGGTCCAGGGCCGTGGTGAGCTGGCGCTCGCCATCCTGGTCGAGCAGATGCGCCGCGAGGGCTTCGAGCTGACCATCGGCAAGCCGCAGGTGGTCACGAAGCAGGTCGACGGCAAGACGTACGAGCCGGTCGAGCGCATGACGATCGACGTGCCCGAGGAGCACATGGGCGCGGTCACGCAGCTCATGGGCGTCCGCAAGGGCCGGATGGACAACATGTCCAACCACGGCTCGGGCTGGGTGCGCATGGAGTTCGTGGTGCCCTCCCGTGGCCTGATCGGGTTCCGGACCGAGTTCCTGACCCAGACCCGCGGCACGGGTATCGGCCACTCGATCCACGAGGGTCACGAGCCCTGGTTCGGCAACCTCCAGACCCGCAACAACGGCTCGCTGGTCGCCGACCGCTCCGGTGCCGTCACCGCGTTCGCGATGACGAACCTCCAGGAGCGCGGCGTGCTCTTCACCGAGCCTGGCACCGAGGTGTACGAGGGCATGATCGTCGGCGAGAACTCGCGCTCCGACGACATGGACGTCAACATCACCAAGGAGAAGAAGCTCACGAACATGCGGTCTTCCTCGGCCGACTCGTTCGAGGCGATCGTTCCGCCGCGCAAGCTCTCGCTGGAGCAGTCGCTGGAGTTCTGCCGTGACGACGAGTGCGTCGAGGTGACCCCGGAGGCCGTTCGCATCCGCAAGGTGAACCTGGACGCCCGCGAGCGGGCCCGCGCCGCGAGCCGCGCCAAGCACGGCTGACCGCAGGACACCTGAGCCCGGGCATCCCCATGATGGGGGTGCCCGGGCTTTTTGCAACCCGTTTTCCGGCGCACGGCGTCCGCCGATCTTCGACCGTTGTCCGTAATGCGGAGATCCTCGCCCGATAGCCATGTAACACGTCCGTTTCGCGGCGTTCTCGTGGCGAACGGTTTGTCCAGTTTTTGGAAGAACTTCGCGCCAGCTGTGACTGAACTGAGATCTAAAGACAGTGGTCGGCACCTGACTCATGGCAGATAGTTAGCCGCGTAACGCTCGGGTCAATGGGTCTCAGCGCTGTGGGGACAGCGCCGACTCACGAGCACCAGAAGGTGCCTGACCCTCCGTCAGGGGTGTCGGAGGGTAGGCGGAAACCTTCTCCGGTTGGTGAACACGTGTAGTCATGAGGAGGAACTCCCATGCGTGGTGTCACGAGCACCAGGTGGGTCGCACTCGCGCCATCAGGCCTTGCCCGTTCCGACTGTTCGTCCGGCACCCGGTTCTGAGGCTCCGTCCGGCCGCCTAGCGCGGCCGCTCGCCTACGCGCGTCCGACTGCGGTTTCCCGCCGCTGCGCCGCGCGTGCCTCGGGCTACCCGGAAGCCCCCACACCCATATCTGTGAAACGGACGAACAGTGACCAGTCCTATCGACATCGAGGACGGCGGTACTTCGGCTGTCGTCGAGGGCGGACCAGCGCCCTCGGTGAAGCCCGGAGCAGGCACGCTCGAAGGCCGGTCCCCCGGCCAGCTGATGTGGATCCGCTTCAAGCGCGACCGCACCGGAGTCATCTGCGCCCTCATCGTGATCGCGTACTTCGTGATCTCGCTGGCCGCCCCGCTGCTGACGAAGCTCTCCGGCACCAATCCGTACACCCTGTACGGCCAGGACCCCACCTACGCGGACAAGCCGATCCTGGACGAATTCGGCCTGCCGCTCGGCTACCTGGGCGGCGTCTCGGGCGGCCACTGGTTCGGTGTCGAGCCGCAGTACGGCCGTGACCTGTACGCCATGCTGCTGTACGGCATGCGGACCTCGCTCTTCATGGCGCTCGGCATCACCGTCCTGGTCATGCTCACGGGCATCGTCATCGGCCTGATCGGCGGCTACTTCGGCGGTCGTACGGACTACTGGCTCGGCCGGGTGACGGACTTCTTCCTGTCCTTCCCGCAGCAGCTCTTCTTCATCGCCTTCATGCCCGTGGTGACCTCGTTCTTCGTCAATCCCCGCGAGGAGACGCCCACCTACTTCCGGGCCCTGGCCATGCTGATCGTGCTGTGGCTGCTGGGCTGGATGGGCATGGCGCGCATCGTCCGCTCCACCGTGCTGTCCCTGCGGGAAAGGGAGTTCGTCGACGCGGCCCGGGTCTCCGGAGCCTCGCCCTGGCGGATCGTCCGCAAGGAGATCCTGCCGAACGTCGTGACGCCGATCCTGGTGCAGTTCACGTTCCAGCTCCCCAACACCATCCTCAGCATCGCCTTTCTCTCGTTCGCCGGTGTCGGGTTCGTCGAGCCCACCCCGGACTGGGGACGCCTCTTCGCGGCCGGCGCCCAATACGCCGAGCAGGACCCCGCGTTCATGTTCTTCCCGGGCGTCGCACTGGTGATCTTCGTCCTGAGCTTCAACCTGCTCGGCGACTCCGTTCGGGATGCGTTCGACCCCAAGTCCGGGCGGTAGGGCGTCCCTTGGGTGGGGGGTGGCTGCCGCCCCCGTCGGTCTCACGGCCGGCGCACGGCAGCACTCAGGGATCACAACCGACTAGTAGGTGGATTCGCCACATGATGTCTCATCGCTCACTGCTGTCCCGCAGAGCGCGCACCCTCGTGGTCGCGGTCGCGGCCGGCTCCCTCGCGCTCACGGCCTGCTCGAAGAACGAGGGCGGGAAGTCCGGCACCGACTCCAAGAAGGACCAGAAGGAGGCCTCCGTCCAGTCCAAGGCGGTGTCCTACCTCGGCGCCGCCGAGTCGACGGGCCCGGCCGAGGACGTGCCCGGCGCGAAGAGCGGCGGCACGGTCCAGGTGTACCAGGAGACCCAGCTGACCCACCTGGACCCCGGTCAGATCTACGTCTCCGACGCCGGGCTCGCCGCCAACCTGCTCTTCCGCCGGCTGACCCAGTTCCAGGAGGACGACAAGGGCAACGTCTCGGTCGTCGGCGACCTCGCCACCGACTCCGGCAAGTCCTCCGACGGCGGCAAGACCTGGACCTTCACCCTCAAGGACGGGATCAAGGACCAGAACGGCAACGCGATCACCTCCGCCGACGTCCGGCACACCGTCGAGCGCCTGTACGCGAAGTTCATCTTCGACGGCCCGACCTACCTCCAGAACTGGCTGAGCGGCGCCGACTACCGCAAGGCGCTGCCCGACGGCGGCTTCGGCTCCAAGCACCTGCCGGCCTCGGTCCTGGACACCCCGGACGACAAGACGGTCGTCTTCCACTTCGACACCCCGCGCACGGACCTCCCGCAGACCCTCGCCATGGCGGGCTACGCCATCGTCCCGGCCAAGACCGACACCAAGGCCAACTACGACAAGGCCCCGGTCGCCACCGGTCCGTACAAGATCGCCTCCTCGAAGTCCGGCAAGTCCCTGGTCCTGGTGAAGAACACCAACTGGGACCCGAAGACCGACTCGGTGCGCCACCAGTACCTCGACGGCTTCAACTTCACCTACGGCATCACCGAGTCCACCCAGACCAAGCGGCTCATCGCCGACCAGGGCGACTCCAAGGACGCCATACAGTTCACCGGCAGCGTCGACGCCACCCAGATCCAGGACGTCGTCAAGAACGCCGAGACGTACAAGCGGACCATCAAGGGCTACCAGCCGTACGTCATGACGCTCACGTTCAACCTCGACCGGATCAAGGACAAGAAGGTCCGCGACGCCATCACCTACGCGGTGAACTCCAAGTCCCTCATCGCGGGTGAGGGCGGTGCGTACGGCGGTGACGTCGCCCCGAACCTGTTCGCCCCGACCCTGCCGGGCTACGAGGCGTCGTACGACCCCTACGGCCGGCTGAAGACCCCGCAGGGCAACATCGCCAAGGCCGAGGAGATCCTCAAGGGCGTCCCGGCGTCCGAGAAGAAGGTCGTCTTCGCCTACGCCAACAGCGAGGCGGGCCAGCGCCGCAAGGTCGCCATCGAGGACGCCCTGACCAAGGTCGGCTTCGACGTCGTCGCCAAGGAGGTCGACGCGGCGAGCTACTACGAGCAGATCGGCAAGCTCGACAACCCGTACGACATGTACATCACCGGCTGGGGCCAGGACTGGCCGTCGCCGGGCACGGTCGTCACCCCGATCTACGACGGTGACCAGGTCGCCGACGGCGGCTCGAACTACTCGCACATCAACGACCCCAAGGTCCAGGCGCTGATCAAGAAGGCCCTCACCCAGGAGCCGACCGAGGCCGCGAAGACCTGGCGCGAGGCGCACCACTACATCCTGGAGAAGGTCAACCCGTCCGCCCCGCTCTGGTACACCAAGCAGCTCCAGCTGTTCGGCTCCAACATCGGCGGCGCCCGCTACAGCAGCGTCTCCAGCTACATCGACGTCACCAGGCTCTACCTGAAGTCGTAGTCCACGGCTCCGGTGCCGCGGAGGCACACCCCCCGGTGTGCCTCCGCGGCCCTGCGTGAACCCTCCAACCGTCCTTGCAGAGAGCAGCCAGGCCGTCATGATCCAGTTCATCGTCCGGCGCGCGGTGGGCGCCGCCGTCACCCTGTTCCTCATCGGCGCGGCCACGTTCTTCCTCTTCGTGGCAGCCCCCTCCGACTACGCCTCCCTCGCCTGCGGCAAGGACTGCACACCGGCCCGGCTGGCGGACATCCGCGAGGCGCTGGGCCTCAACCTGCCGCTGGCCCAGCAGTTCTGGGACTTCATGTCCGGCATCGTGATGGGCCGGGACTTCCCGACCGGCCACTGCCCGGCCCCGTGCCTGGGCGTGTCGTTCTACTCGGGCGACATGGTGTGGAGCACCATCATGGACCGCTTCCCGCTCACCCTCACCCTGACCGTCGGCGGCGCGGTCGTCTTCCTCGTCGTGGGCGTCGGCGCGGGCATGATCGCCGCCTTCCGCCGGGGCACGTACATCGACAAGTTCGCGACCGGCGCCTCCATGGTGCTCAGCTCGTTCCAGATCTACTTCCTCGGCCCGATCGTCCTGACCGTCCTCGTCTACAGCACCGGCCTGATGGAGGACCCCAAGTACGTGCCTCTCACCCAGGATCCGGTCGGCTGGTTCGTCGGCATGTCGATCCCGGTGTGCGTGATGGCGACCATCTTCACCGCCCAGTACACCCGTATGGCCCGCTCCTCGATGATCGAGCAGCTCGCCGAGGACCATGTCCGCACCGCCAAGGCCAAGGGCATGTCCCGCAAGTACGTCTTCTTCCGCTACGCCTGGCGGGGCTCGCTCATCCCGATCGTCACCGTGCTCGGCATCGACGTCAGCGCGATGCTCGGCGGTGCCGTCGTCACCGAACTGACCTTCTCCCTCCAGGGGATCGGCCGGCTCGCGGTGGACGGCGCGGTCAACAAGGACCTGCCGCTGACGATGGGCGTGATGCTCTTCGGCGCCTTCTTCATCCTGATCATCAACATCCTCACCGACATCACGTATGCGTGGATCGACCCGCGCATCCGCCTTTCCTGACCCGTCTGAAGAACCTTAGGAAGCGACACCGTGACCACAGTGACCAAGCCCGAGGGCGCACCGGCGGCGAGCGCGCCGGACGGCTTCCTCTCGGTCCGCGATCTCCAGGTGACGTTCTCCACGGAGGACGGTCCCGTGCAGGCGGTCGACGGACTCTCCTTCGAGCTGATGCGCGGCAGGACACTCGGTATCGTCGGCGAGTCCGGCTCCGGCAAGTCCGTCACCAACCTGACGATCCTCGGCCTGCACAACCCGCAGTTCACGAAGGTCGACGGCGAGATCCTGCTCGACGGCAAGGAGCTGATCACCGCCACCGAGACCGAGCTGGAGCAACTGCGCGGCAACCGGGTCGCGATGATCTTCCAGGACCCGCTGACCGCGCTGTCGCCGTTCTACACGGTGGGCCGGCAGATCGCCGAGCCGTACATGAAGCACAAGCGGGTCTCGAAGCGGGTGGCCTGGGAGCGGGCCGTGGAGATGCTGGCGAAGGTGGGCATCCCCAACCCCCGGGAACGGGCGAAGGACTACCCCCACCAGTTCTCCGGGGGCATGCGCCAGCGCGCGATGATCGCGATGGCGCTGATCTGCGACCCGGACCTGCTGATCGCCGACGAACCCACGACGGCCCTGGACGTGACGGTCCAGGCGCAGATCCTGGATCTGCTGAAGGACCTTCAGCAGGAGTTCGGCTCCGGCATCATCTTCATCACCCACGACCTGGGGGTGATCGCGGACATGGCCGACGACATCATGGTGATGTACGCGGGGGGCGCGGTGGAGCGCGGCTCGGTCCACGAGGTCATGCGCGCCCCCCGGCATCCCTACACCTGGGGCCTGTTGAACTCGATGCCGCGACTGGACTCCGATCTCTCCACCCCCCTGAGTCCGATCCCGGGCACACCGCCGTCGCTGCTGCACCCGCCCTCCGGCTGCCGTTTCCATCCCCGCTGCACCTTCCAGGACCGGGTCGGCGGCGCCCGGTGCGCCACCGAACGGCCCGCGCTGGCCCCCGACCGCGCCTCGGCCTGCCACCTGACGGCGGACCAGAAGCGAAGCATCTTCATCGAAGAGATCAAGCCCCGACTGGGCTAGGAGACGACACCTCATGACCCAGGAAACGATCCTGCCCGCCCAGCGCGAGGCCACCGCCGGGGAACCGCTGCTGGAGGTCTCCGGGCTGACCAAGTACTTCCCGGTCAAGGGCGGCTTCCCGATCCGCCGGACGGTCGGCCAGGTCCAGGCCGTGGACGGCATCGACCTGACCGTGCGCGTGGGGGAGAGCTTCGGCCTGGTCGGCGAGTCGGGCTGCGGCAAGTCGACCACGGGCCGCCTGATCACCCGGCTGCTGGAGCCGACGAGCGGCACGATCTCCTACCGGGGCCAGGAGATCACCCATGCCAACCGCCGTCAGCTGGCGCCGATCCGGTCCGAGATCCAGATGATCTTCCAGGACCCCTACTCGTCACTCAACCCGCGCCAGACCGTCGGCAAGATCATCTCGGGTCCGATGGAGATCAACGACATCAATCCGGAGGGCGGCCGCGAGAAGCGGGTCCGTGAACTCCTGGAGATCGTCGGCCTGAACCCGGAGCACTTCAACCGCTTCCCGCACGAGTTCTCCGGCGGCCAGCGCCAGCGCATCGGCGTCGCCCGCGCGCTCGCCCTCGAACCCAAGCTGATCGTCGCCGACGAGCCCGTCTCCGCGCTGGACGTCTCCATCCAGGCCCAGGTCGTCAACCTCCTCCAGGAGGTGCAGCGGGAACTGGGCATCGCGTTCCTGTTCATCGCCCACGACCTGGCGATCGTGCGGCACTTCTCGCAGCGCGTCGCGGTGATGTACCTAGGGAAGATCATCGAGGTCGGCGACCGGGAGTCGATCTACACCCGCCCGCGCCATCCCTACACCCACGCCCTGCTCTCCGCGGTGCCCGAGGTCAGCCTCGCGGAGGACGGGGAGGCGACGGGCCGTGAGCGGATCCGTCTGGCCGGCGACGTCCCGTCGCCCATCTCCCCGCCGTCCGGCTGCCGCTTCCGCACCCGCTGCTGGAAGGCGCAGGAACGCTGCGCGACGGAGGAACCGCCGCTGGTCCGGATCTCCGGGAACGAGGACGGCCACCTGACCGCCTGCCACTTCCCGGAGGAGCCGACCACCCGGCGCGACGAGGACATCGTCCTGGACCCGGCCCTGGCGGCACTGGAGGAGGACAACTAGGCCGACTCTGAACCCGGTTCCGGTTCCGGTTCCGCGACGGTGACGATCTCGGGGCTGTCGGTGGTGAGGGGCTCGCGGGACCAGCCGCCGTACTGCTCGGCGACCCTGAGGCCGGCCTCCGTGAGGAAGCCGGAGAGGGCGTCGGGGCCGAGGAAGCGCAGGGTGGAGCGGCACACCCGGGGCTCGGCCCAGTGCGCGCCCTCGTAGGTCTCGGTGAAGGACACCCGGTCCCCGACGGGGGCCTTGTCGGCCTCGTGCCGCACACCGACCTCGCGGCCCTCCCCGTCGGTGACGTGGCGCACCCGGTCCGGGGTCCACGTCTCCCAGGCACGGGCGGCCGGATTCCGGGTCTCGAACACGAAGCGTCCGCCGGGGGAGAGGGCCTGTCGTACGGCGCCGAGAGCGCGCCGCAGCTCCTCGTCGCCGAGCAGCACCTGGAAGGCGTGACCGGTCATCACGACGAGGTCGAAGCCGCCGGTGTCCCAGCGGTGGCTGCGCAGGTCGCCGAGCACCCACTCGACACCCGGGTCGCCCTTCCGGGCCTGGACGAGCATCGCGGCGGCCGGATCCAGCCCCACGAGCCGCCCGGCGTGCCCGTCCGCACGGGCCCGCCGCAGCAACTGCCCGGTGCCGCAGCCGACGTCGAGCACGGACTCCGCGGACATCACCAGGCCCAGGTAGAAGTCGTCACCGGGACCCCACGGGTTGAGGCCGTCGTAGAGCGCGGCGAGCGAGAGATCCGCGTACGAATGATCTACCACCGCGGCAGTGTGGCACATGATGTTGAACGATGGATCAGGAACGGGTTTCTTCTTGAGCTTCTATCAACTTCCTGTGTCATGTGTGAACTTGATGGCACTGAGAAACGGAGCGAAGACGGCAGTGGGAAAGCTGAGAACGGCTCGCGCGGGGGCTTTGGAGTCGCGGACGGATATGTGGGTGGGGTGGGCGGTGACTTCGACGCAGGCGTTGCCGTCGCCGCTTCCGGAGTGGGACGACTTCCGCCAGTTGTCAGGGCGCATGGTGTGCCTCACAGCTCTTTCGCCAGGTGGCGGGTGAAGTCACGCGACCGCATCGCCGTCCTGCCGGAACTGGCTCAGGGGCGCGGCGGGTCCGCCTTGAGGGCGTCTATGAAGGGGGCGAACGAGGCGGGCGGGAAGGTGAGGGGGCCGGTGGCGGGGTGCTTGGAGTCGCGGACGGATATGTGGGTGGGGTGGGGCGCCACCTCTACGCAGGCGTTGCCGTCGCCGCCGCCCGAGTACGACGACTTCCGCCACAGGTCGCGGTGGGTCATGCGCGCCTCACAGCTCCTTCGCCAGTCGGTGGATGAAGTCACGGGACCGGCCTGGGTCGAGTGACGCCGCCTCCACTCTACGGAAGTGTGTTCGGAATACGCCCAGTTGCGCCTCGGAGTCCACGAACACAGTGCCGTGGGGCCCGTCCCGGAGGACTGTGTCCAGCTTGGGGACGGCGCCGCCCGCGTACACCATGGCGGCCCCGACGTCGACGAAGTGCTCCAGGTCGAAGGGGATCACTCGCACCGAGGTGCCCTGTGCCTCGGAGAGCTCCAGCACGCGGGTGAGTTGAGTCCGTGCCGCAGTACGGCTGCCGACCATCATGCGCAGCGCTGCCTCGTGGACGACGGCCTCGTACGGAACGGGCACCGCCCTCTCCAGGATGACGCGCCTCCGCATGCGGTGCCGGACGCGCAGCTCCAGCTCTTCTTCGGGAAGTCGCGGAACGCGGGAGGAGAAGAGTGCCCGGGCGTAGTCCTCGGTCTGGAGAAGCCCGGGGACGAACAGGAAGTCCACGTCCCGCCGGTAGGTCGCGTGGTGCTCCAGTTCCGACAGGTCGAGGAACGAGGAGGGCAGACGTCCCCGGTATTCCTCCCACCATCCGTGGTTCCGGTCGGCGGCCACCGCCGCGAGGGCGTCGACCAAATCCTGCTCCGTACAGGCGTAGTGGGCGGCAATCCTGCGAACGCGTGCCTCGCTGACGCCGGCGAGTCCGGCCTCGAACTGACTGATCTGGGCGCTGTCGGTTCCCAGCAACTCGGCCGCTTCACGCCCTTTTAGGCCGGCGGCCTCACGCAGTTTCCGTAACTCGGCGCCCAGTCGCTGCTGTCGTGCGGTGGCCTGCTGCCTGCGTGGCACGGCTTCCTCCTCCACCCCAACTGCCGCGTTCGAGTGCCAGATTATGGCAGCGACTTGCGTGGTGCCAAAATTGACCCCTACCGTCGGTGATGCAACGAACACGCTGTGGAAGTGCACCGCTTCGCCATGCGGCAATGCCACCGCGCGTGAACCCCCTTCTGCCTGACCGGAGTTGATGCGGCATGCCCGAAATCTGCGACACCTGGGACTACACGCTCTCCGTTCCGAACGACCTCAGAGCGGTGACCGTGTGCCGCCATACTCTCCGTCTGATCCTGACGATGCACGGTCTGATCGGTCTCGCGGACACCGCGGAGTTGCTGGCGGCGGAGTTGGTCTCCAATGCGGTGCGGC
>NZ_JBVJND010000017.1:0-49220 GCF_055583825.1 Streptomyces sp. NPDC104367
CGAGCCCCGATCACCTACGAGATCACCGTCCACCCAACACCAACTACCCTGGCCCGAGCCGCATAGACGTGTTCAAACTCCGGGGTCAAGGCCCGCTTGCTGTCGCAGGACACTTCAATCTGTTCATCAACCTCCAAGGAAACCAGCGGAAATTCCAATTCGGACGTGAGCCTGACAGGAGCGCTGCCCTTGCGTGGACGTGGAACGTTTTGGACTGAACCAGCACAGGCCCCGGAAACAGCGAGCCCATCGAGTCATCGCCGAGATGCCTGAACACCCCTCGTGTAGCTGTCAGGCATATCGCTGAACTTTCACGAATCGCCATCACCAGCGCGTGATCCAATCGGTGACCCGGCGGATGGTCAGGTGGGGCAGCGGAGAATCCGTTGGGACTGCCCCGGTGCGGTAGGGCTGCAGGTGGCGGCGGACGGTGCTGATGTCGTCGCGGTAACCCAGTTGCTGGATTTCACGGGTGAGTGCGGCGGCGTTGGTGCAGCCCTCCATCCACCGGTGATGCAGGTAGAGCCGGTAGTCATCGATCACGCAGGGGCGGTGGGTTGCCGCGACGAGGAGCTGCTCGACATCGGCGGCCCGTGCGAAGCGCAGGACGGTGCCGCGGCTGAGGCGTAGTTCACGGGCGATGGCGCGCAGGCCGTCGCCGCGTTCGATGCGTTCGTGGATCTGCTGGTGGCGTTCGCGAGTGCGGGTGACCAGCGGGCGCTGACGTCCGTGCACTTCGAAGGCGAGATCGCACCCGCCCTGTTGGAACGAAAACCAATGAGACTATGTCTGACCCGCCACGTCGCCACAAGAACGGTCAACGACCGCACCCGAAGGGGCGGCAGACACGTCGGTCCGCTTCCAACCGAGCGACGTTTCTGCGAGGTCGAGGTCTTGGAGCTGACAGGAGGCACGGTGACCGGGAAACAGGGTCCCACCTGCCTCACCCCCAAGCACAGATTGCCTGACGATCCATCAAGGAACTCAGCAATGGGTCAGCATCGACACGACCGAACATGGCCACACATGACGACAGGTGCACACCACTCCGGGCGCGCTACGACTGGCCTGGCCTGGGGAAAGACCAGCTCCAGCGGGGAGCTGGTAGAGGAGCGAGCTGTGTTCTACTACCTGCTCAAGTACGTCAACCAAGGCCGCGCAGACGCCGACTGAAGCCATATATCACCACGTCGACTCGCCCGGATGCTGCTGACCAGGCCCGACAACCTCAAGGCCGAGCAGTACGAGCTCCTGGCCAAACTCACCGCCGCTTGCCCCGAGATGACCCAACTGGCCTCAGGCATGAGGGATGGGTGCGGCTCTGTCTGAGTGAGTTCCCGTGTCAGGCTTGAAGTGCGTAGATGTGCTGGTCGGGTAGGGGATGGAGCCGTTCGTGCTCTTTCCGCGCGTGGAAGATCCAGTAGCCGGGGAAGTCGTCGTTGCTGATGACGGTGCGGAGGGTGAGGACGGCTTCGGCGCCGGGGACTGTCCACCTGCTGCCGGTGATGTCGACTCTGTCGGCGACCAGATGGCGGGCTGCTCCTTCGACGGCGCCGCTGGCGATCGGCCAGCCCGTTGCCAGGGCCTGGTCGTAATCGGGTCACGGTCACCGGCCCCGGCACGGTGGCCCGTTGCCGCCGGTGGCCCTTCTCCAGCCTGCTCCGGCCGCCGACGAGCGCGGCCCGCTCATGCGGACCGAGAGCGGACAGGTGGTCCTCCTCGTGGCGGGCCCGCCACTCGAGATGGGCCTGCAGGAGCAGTCGCCCCAGTTCCCGGGAGCCCGCTTCGACGTCGGCCTCAGTCTGTTCATGCGTCGCGGTGAGTGCTTCGGGGCTGGAGAGGCGGGTGGCCAGAGAAGTGAGGGAAGAAAACACGCGGGCAAAGGGGTCAGCCGCCGCGGCCGTTTCATACGCTGCGTTCAGGCGCACCCGCGCCCGCCCGCCCCGCACCGCCCCACGCGAACAGGCCCGGCTCGTCCTCGGCCAGCCAGCCCCGCTCCACCAGCCGTTTCAGCTTCGAACGGAACCCCTCCACCTTGTTCTTGTCCGTCGGCAACCCCAGCGCGGCGCACAGATGATGCGCCCGCATCGGATGCACCGCGTCCTGCAACACCTCCACGACGTCCCGGTACGAGCGAGGCAGCACATCCGCCTCGACCCCCGGCTCCCACTGCGGCACCAACCGCACCCCGACCGGCGATCCCGCCCCGCTCTCCTCCACCGGCAGCAAGACTTCCTCCGTGGCCTCGTCCACGGACACCGTCACCGCCCCCTCGCCGGACAGGATCTCCGTCATCGTCATCGACTCCCGGGTGATCTCCAGCCGGGACAGCACAGCCTCCCGCTCGGCAACACGACCAGCCAACTCCGGTCGTTTCCGCAGGTCAGCGACTGGTGGTCGATCGTTCCTGCAGATCAGCCGAGTGACTGGTCTCTTCCGGGACATCTGACCGCAGTCGAAACTACCCGGCAGGGAGCGGACATCGGCGACAGTCACTTGTCGTGTTCGCCTAACCAATTGGTTCCGCTGCCCTGTCGCAGGTCACGCCGGCTTTCCCCGGGGAGAATCTGGGGAGTATCCGCTCCGCCGGGGAGCGCGTGGGGAGGATCGGCTGCATAACGCAGCACGAACCTGAAACGCTCTGAAAGACGCATCCGCGCAGGTAAGCCCCTGATGCGGTGGCATCAACGCAGGTCAGCCCCACCCCGTGGACAACTCCATGCCGAAGGTGCCCTGGAGGGTGGGGCGGGTGGTGAAACGCATCTCTCACCTCGGTGTTCGCGCGCGCGGGTCGGGTCCGATCGCCCTGATCATGCAGCAGGACTCTGTCACGGACCCCGTGCCGGCGGGTAGCCGCACGGATCCGCACGGATCCGCACGGCGGCCTCAGTCGTACGTCGGGCCCGTCACGTCCAGGTCGGTCCGCATGGCCGCGCGCATGCCCGACAGGTCCCGCCAGCCCTGCCTGACCACCGTGCGGACGCGGTCCGGTTCGTCGCCGTCGCGGGCCCTGTCGCGGGTGGCGCGGGCCAGGCTGCCGTAGACCGAGCCCAGTCCCCTGTCGACCTTCCGTACCTCCGCCAGCACCGTGTCCGGCACGATCATCTGGGCCTCGGCGTAGCGGCGGCGGTAGTCCACCCGGGCCGTCTCCACCTCGGCCAGGGACACCTCCGGGTCGCCCCCGATGTCCAGCACGTGCGCGTGGTCGTTGAGGGTCGCCAGGTAGTGGCGGGCCGCCGCGTTGAGTTCCGTGTACGCGGTCTGGCGGGCCTCCCGCCCCGACTGCCTCCGCCGGTCGGCGAGTTCGGCGAGGCGGACGCGTTCGAGCCGGTCCAGCTCCTCGCGCCGCAGCCCGTCCCCGTGGCGCTGGGTCAGCCAGGCCGAACCGAGTGTGCCGCCCACGCCGACGACCGCCACCAGCAGGCCCGTCACGGCCGAGTCCATCGTCCCCCTCCCCCGTCTCACCGGTTGGTTTCAGTGTCCCTGACAGGCGAAGGCCGCCCACAGTTCCAGGGCCGAAGGGTCCCCGTCGTGAAGGATGTCCGCGATCGGGCGGGGCATGTCGCCCGGGAGCACACGGTCCGGGTCGAGGAGCCACAACTGGGCCTGGCGCAGGGCCCGTACGGGTGTCGCGCCGGTACGGAGGCGGTCGTGGAAGACGTACATCATCAGCGCCGTCAGACCGTCCGGTACCTCCCAGCGCGAGCCGACGACCCCGGTCGCACCGGCGGCCAGGAACGCCGTGGACAGGGTGAGGGCCTCGTCGAAGTCGCCGGTGGTGTGGTCGCTGACGCAGGCGTCGAGCACGACCAGGCCGCCGGGGGAACCGGGCGGGCGGCCCCGGGCCTGGCGGAGGATCTCGCGGACCGGCAGCCGTCCGGTGCCGCCGTCCGCAGGCGGGGCCAGCAACAGACAGGCGTCCAGAGGTGAGTTGCCCGACGGGCGGGCGTGGCAGGCGAGGTGGAGGACGGAGGCTCCGGCCCCTGCGGCGCCGGGGAGCGCGGCCAGGATCTCGGCGGGGGTACCGGGGCCGGCGGCCCGGCGCACCCGGCCGAGGAGCCGGCCCGACGCGTAGAGCGCCGCGTGGATCTGGCGGGCCTCGGTGGCCGCGCCGGGCAGCGTGCCGTCGGGGTTGCCGACGATCACCGGGCGGGCGTCGAAGGGCAGGCGCGGGCGGCTCACCACCTCGTGGAGCTGGCGGGCCGAGGCCGCGTACGAGATCGTCAGGCGCTCCAGCGCGCGCACCGGACGGCCGCCGTGCCGCAGTCCGCTGCTGAGCAGGGCCGCGTGCCAGGGGATGCCGCCGAGGTCGCCGAACGGGACCAGGACCAGGTGGGGTTCGGGGCCCGCCTCGCGGATCAGGGGCGAGCGGATGAGCGGGCCCATCACCACCGGGCCCGCCCAGTCGCAGAGTTCGGTGAGCGCGGAGCGCCAGCGGGTGTGCGCGGCCTCGTGGACGTCCGGGTCGCCGGAGTGGTCCAGGGCCTCCTGGCGGTCGCGGTGGGCGGTGCGGCAGGTGGCGAGGATGTCCAGTCCGCCGCTCTGGAGCAGGCCGAACTCGACCGTGCCGACGTGGGATTCGTGTGTCACCACCACCGCCGTGCCGGCGCGGGATCCTCCGGGTGGCAGCAGGTAGACCAGCGCATGGGCCCCGGTGCCGCGCAGGGCGGCGGCGATCTCGTCGACCGTGGGCGGCGCCATCAGGACCGTGCCCGCACGGGAGCGGGCCAGCGCGGTGAGCGTACGGCGGCGGAGGTCGTCGGGGAGCGGGAGTTCGGCGCCCTCGCCGAGCGTGCCGAGCAGCGAGCCGGGGCCGTCGACCAGCGCCGCCAGGCCGCCGGCCGGTGCCGGCCGGCCGCCGCTCTCCCACTCCTCGGCGAGGTCGGCCCGGTCGGCCTCGCGCAGCAGCGCGGGCACGTCGGCGGTGGTCGTGGAGGCGTGCAGCACCTGCCCGCGCCCCAGCTCCAACGCCTCCACCGCGGCGGCCAGTTCGCCGTCCCCAAGACACCAGCGGGCGATGTGCAGCGCCCGGTCGGCGGCGGAGCGGGCCATCTGGAGCGCCGGTTCGGCGGCGGCCTGGAGCAGGACGACGGTCGCCGCCTCGCGCAGCCCGGCGATACCCGTGCGCCGCCCGTCCGCGTCGTCGCCGGGGGCCGAGCGCAGCCGCAGGGAGTCGGCGAGGACGTTGGTGAGGAAGGTGCCCACCGGGGACGGGGGCCGGTCCGCGAGGTGCTCGCGGGCGGCCCGCGCCACCTCGACGGCCCGGTCGGCGTCGGCGGGGGCACGCCCTTGCAGGAAGCGGTTGCGGCTCAGCACGGCGGTCAACGCGGCGGCCCTGAGGCCCTCCTGGCTCTCCTGCGGCACGGCGTCGAGGATGTCCTGGAGCATCTTCTCGGCCGACTCGACGCCCCGCCTGTTGTACGGCGAGAACGACGTCATCAGCAGCGCGCCCGCCGTGCGCAGCAGCATCCTGGGCCGGTCGGGATGGTTCTCGGGCAGCGCCTGGGCGGTCTCCGCCATGAGGGCCAGGCCCTCCACCCGGTCCCGCGTGCTGCCGCCGCTGAAGGACAGGATGAGCAACATCAGGCCGAAGTCCGCGTCGATCGGCAGGCGTTCGGGGTCGTCCTCGTCCAGGGTCTCCCGCAGCCGGCGCATCGACTCGACGGCCGCCGCCGTCCCGGACCGGGAGCGGGCGGTGACGGCGTACATGAACTGGAGCTGCACCAGGCCGTGTTCGAGGTGGGCCCGGTCCCGCTCGATCAGGTACAGGTCGATGGACGCCCCGGTGTCGCCGCCGTCGAGGACGGCACCGACCTCCTGCATGTAGCGGACCGCGGCCTCCAGGTCCTGGAGGTCGCCGCCGGTCTGGTAGCGCTGGTAGAGGTTGACGGCCAGGTTCTGGAGGTACACGACCCGGTTCACGTCGTCCAGCGCGGTCTGCCGGAACGCCAGGGTGAGATGACGGATCGCCGCGTCCAGGTCGTCGGCGGAGTGGGACAGGGCGTGGCGCTGGCTGAGCGCGGCGGCGTACGCGCCGTGCGCCTGCGAGCCGAACCCCGGTGTGTGCGACGGCACCCGCATCGACTCGTTGAGCAGCGCGATCGTACGGTCGACGCCTTCGAGGTCGCCGTGGCCCCGGTCGTCCCTGACGATGGCCGCGTGCGCGAGCTGGTTGAGCAGGTCGCTGCGCACCGGGTCGTCGGGCGGGTACAGCTCGACGGCCCGTTCCAGGTGGCGCAGCGCCTCGTCGTTGTCGTACCGGTCGGGGTGGCGTTCGCGCAGGGAGTTCAGCAGGCAGCCGAGGACGGCGTGGCTGGGCGGGCGCCGGTCGTCGTCCTCGGCGAGGGTGTCGAGCGCCTCCCGCAGCAGCCCCACCGCCTCTTCGTTCTCCGCGGTCGGTGCGGTGCCGGACCCGGCGGACTCGTCCCGCTCGGCGAGTGCCGCGCCGAGCATCGCGGTCGCCTGGGCGTGGTAGGGGCTCTCGCGGTCGAGCAGCCGGTACAGGTCGCGCAGCCGGGCGACATAGGCGGGGCGGTCCCCGGGGGCGACCCGGCCGTCACCGCGTTCGCGGTAGACGTCCACGAGGTGCGCGGCGGCGAAGACCCGTGAGCCGTGCTCCTCCGGCAGCGTCGCGGCGAGCAGCTCAAGGTGCGGGTGGGCGAGTTCGGGGGTGTCTGAGGAGTCCAGGAAGAGCCGGGCGAGGCGGACCCGGGCCTCGGTCTCGATCTCGTCGGCCTCGTCCGCCCAGGAGCCGCCGCCGTCCTCTGCGGGCTCCCACTCGGCCGGCCGCAGCGCGTCGAGCACCGCCCCGAGCACGCCGGCCGCCTCCCGCAGGTCGTTCCCGGCCCGGTCCCGGTCGTGACGGTCGGCGAGCGCGCAGCCGTAGCTGACGAAGAGACCGGGATGCACGTCGTCCCCGAGCAGCGGCAGCCCGTCCCCGAAGGCGACGAGAGCATCGTCGAGATCGTCGGGGCGGGAGCCGTCGGGGGTGATGCCGCGGAGGCGGGCGCCGTCAGGCGTGGTGTCAGCAGAACGGGCGCCGTCCCGCGTGATGTCACCAGAACGGGCGGCGTCCCGCGTGATGTCACCAGAACGGGAGCCATCAGGGGTGATGTCGCCGGGGCTGGCTCCGTCCCGCGTGGTGTCGTCGGTTTCGGCATCGGCGGTGGCTGTGGCTGTGGCTGTCGGAGCGCCGGTTCCGGTGGGGGGCCCGGTCTCGTCGGTCTGAGCGCCCGGCGCGGGATCGTCCCGGTCCGCGTCCGGGGCTCCTGCGGCCTCGTGCCGGGCGTGCAGCAGGAGGCCGAGGCGGACGCAGGCGGTCGCGTACTCCGGGGTGTCCGGGGGCAGGGTCGCGCGGGCCAGGGCGAGCAGAGGTGCGGCCCGGTCACGCAGGCCCGGCGGGTCCTGGACGCCGTAGGCCTCGGCGTGGCCCGCCACGGCCTGCCAGAAGCCCACCGACAGGGTGAGACCCAGCAGGAACCGGGCCCGGGCCAGCGCCCTCGGGTCCGCGTCCGCCGCCTCTTCCTCCAGCAGGTCGCGGGCGTGCAGCAGGACGTCGCGGCAGCGCCGCCAGGACCCGCCGGCCTCCTCCGGGCGGTCCTGCTCGTCGTGGAGTTCGAGCAGTTCCTCGGCGTGATCGAGGAGTTCGAGCGGCCCGGCGGCCGGCGCCGTCATCGTGCCGCGCGCCGGGTCCGGCGTACCGCGAATCCCGCCGCGTACAGGCTCAGCGGCAGCGCGAGCAGCAGCGCCGCCCAGAAGGCCGCGTGCCCCCACACCTCCGCGAGGCCGGTGAACAGGTCGGGCGCCACGGGCAGGCTCAGCGCGCGGGCGGGTTCCACGGGCGGGGGCCACAGGCCGAGCAGAGTCACCGCGACCGCCGCCCACCCCAGCACCCGGCGGGCGAGCGCCGGTGCGGCGCACGCGGCCAGGGCGCAGACCGCCGCGCAGACCAGCAGGTACTGCGACTGGTAGGAGGCGCCCTGCCGCCCGGTCCCCCAGGAGGCGAGCGTCGGATGGTCGCCGTCGAGCGCGACCCGGGTCTCGACCGCCGCCCACAACAGGGCGAGCAGGGTGAACAGCGCGGACACCGCGAACAGCGCGCGGTCGCGGGTGCCGCGCGGGCCGGTGCGCCAGCGCGTCGGGTTCTCGTACGGGCGCCTGGGCAGCCCGGCCCGGGCCCGGCGCTGCTCGGCCCGCTCGCGCCGCAGCCGGGCCTGCTCCTCCTCTGCGGTGCGGGCCAGGCCGAGTTGGCGGCGGGCCACGACCGCCAGCAGCACACAGACCAGCGGGACGAGCAGCAGGGCCGTGACGCCGTTCCAGCTCTTCCAGCCGCCCAGGAAGTCACGCATGCGCCCGGTCAGCCAGTCGGGGGCGTGCAACGGGTGCAGCGGAGGCAGATCGGGGCGTGCCCAGCCGGCGTACGCCGCCACGGCCGCCCCCGCCAGCAGCAGCCGGCCGGAGATCCTGGCCGGGGCCGCCGCGTACGCCACCGCGCCGGCCAGGGCCACCGCGCACAGCCCGGTCTGGGCCGCGGAGGCGAGGTCGGCGGCGCGGGCCAGCGGGGCGACGAGCCGGTCGGCGGGGTCGAGGGCGTCGCCGCCGAGCCCGCTGTCGTGCACGAAGCGCAGCATCGCGCCGGACCAGATCAGCAGCCAGAACGCGGTGAACAGGGCGGCGCCCGCGGTCAGGCGGCGGGCCAGCGGGGGCCAGGCCGTGGCCCACCACTCGGTGAGGGTGACCGTGTGGTCCTGTCCGATCGCGTCGGCGCGCAGCGCTCTCGGCAGCAGCACGGCCGCGGCGACCAGCGCCGCCCGGCCGGGCACGGTCCGCACATCGCCGCCGGCCGCCCGGCGGTGCAGCTCCGCCCAGCGCCGCAGGAACCCGGCGTCCGCCGCCCGGCCGTGGATCAGCGCGTTCGACCGGTGGCGCAGCGTACCGAGACGGGCCAGCAGGGCGAGCACCCCCACGGGCGCCTTCGCAAGGAACGCGGCCAGCGGACCGGGCAGTCCGGTGAGCGGCAGCAGGGCCCGCCCGCGCTGTCCCGGGTGCACGATGAGCGCGGCGGCCAGCCCGTAGGCGGCGTTCGTCTCACGCTGGTCCAGCCGGCCGGCGCGGCCGCCGTCGCCGCCGGTACGGCGGCCCAGCGTGCGGGCCCGGGCGCGGACGTCCTCGATGGTGCGCGGGAGTTCCTCGGCCAGCGCGAGCAGCACCTCGCAGCGGCCGTCGGCGCACCCGGTGTGGCCGCAGCGGAAACCGGCGGCCACCGTCGGCACGTTGGCCTTGAGCAGCTCGTCGATGAACGCGACCGCGCCCTGCCCCTGGGCGATCCGCGCGATGCCGTCCGCGTCCACGCGCCGGCCCCGGTACTGCGGGGTCGCGGTCGGCGCGAACACGGCGACGAAGGCGAGCGCGGCCACCGCGGCACGTACCGGCCGGTCCGGTCCGCGCTTGAGTTCGAGCAGCTGACCGCTGTCGTACGAGGTGTCCTTGAGTTCCTTCGTCAGCCAGGTCGCCAGCCGCTGCCCGCCGTCCGCGGCGAGCCAGTCCGCCGCCTCCTGGGAGTGCCGCGCCATCGCCGCGGCGAGGCTCTCGGCCTCGTGGTGGGCGGTGCCGCGGAAGGTGATGGGGCTGTTGGCGTGGCGGGCGGCGGTGGGCGCGGCGTCCGGTGCGGCGGGGCGGACGACCTGCGGTGTGTCGCCCTTGAGCCAGCGGCGTACCTCGGCGGCGGTCCAGCGGTCGTCGGGGTCCTTGGTGAGCAGGCCCTGGAGCAGCAGGTTCTGCCGGGCGTCCGTGACGGCGGACAGGTCGACCTCGTGGTTGACGATCAGGGCGCGGGTCCACGCCTCGTCGGTGATGCGGGCGTCGTCGCCGAGGACGTACAGCGGGCGTCCGGTGAACACCTGGTACAGGACGAGGCCGAGGGTCCACCACGGGGTGGCCTTGAGGTTCTGGTTCACGATCTGCTCGGGCGCCATGTAGAGCGCGGTGATCTGGAAGTCGCGGTAGCTCTGGCTGACGGTGAACCTGGCCACGCCGCCGAAGTCCGCGACGACCAGCTGGAACCGGCCGTCGTTCTCCTTCCCGGTGCCGCCGTGGCTCTGCCGGACGAGGATGTTGGCGGGCTTCAGGTCCAGCGGGTTGCGGTCGATGCGGGTCTGCCAGAAGTCGAGCAGGTCGGCGAGTTCGCGTACGGTCCGCTCGGTCCGGGCCCGTTCCTCGCGCGGTTTCCCGTCGCGCAGTCTGCGGGCGAGGTGGTCCTCGAACGTGGTCGGCAGGTACTCCATCGCCACCCAGCCGCACACCGTCCCGCCGATCGCGATGTCGCCGAACTCGTGGATGCGCGGGACGTGCCGGCGGAAGGCGGGGGTCGCGAGGTGTTCGAGGGTGTCCAGGTCCATGGCCTGGCCCGGGTGGGCGATCTTCACCGCCGCGTCGGTGCCGTCGGTCAGCCTGCGCACGTGCCAGACCACCCCCTCGCTGCCGGCGCCCGCGATGCCGTGCGGCTCGTAGCGGTCGCGCAGGGCCTGGGGGAACTCGGCGTGGGCGGTGGTGGGATCGCGGCGGGTGGGCGGCTGCGTGGAGCGGGCGGGACGGGTCCGGGCCTCCGGGGACGACTCCGCGGGCCGGGCCCCCTGCACCGGGGTCGGCGGGCTCGCCGGGGACGCGGTGCCGGACCGCTGCACCCGGGTGGGCGGGCTCTGCGGGGCGGCGGGCCCGGCGGCCGGGTCCGGTGGGCCCTGGCGCCCCGGGTCCGGGCGCTGGACACGGGTGGGCGGGCTCTGCGGCGACGGGGGCGCGGCGGCCGGGTCCGACGGGCCCTGGTGGGCCGGGCTCTGACGCTGCACTCGTGTCGGCGGGCTCGCGGGGGTGGTCCTGGGCCGCCGTTGCCGGCGGGTCGGCGGGCTCGGTGCCCGGCCCGGCGGGTCGGCGGGGCCCTCGGGCTCCTCGGTCGGGTTCTCGGCCATACGGGGTCCTCGAATGATCCTGGGTGCCCGGCGCGTTGGCGGGCGTCGTACGGGTGGCTGTGGTGCGGGGAGTCCGCGGCGGGCGGGTCAGCGGGGCGCGCCGTACTCGTCGAGTTCCACGAGGGTCACGTCCACGTCCTCGGCCAGCCGGAGGCGGTGGGTGCCCGGCCAGAGCTGGGCGGGGCGGGTGACGGACTGTCCGTCGACGTACGTGCCGTTGGCCGAGCCCAGGTCGGTGATGTAGAGCCGGCCCGCGTGCCAGGCCAGCTCGGCGTGGTGCCGGGAGAGCTGGTCGAGCCCGGCCAGGCCCGGTACGTGGGCGCAGTCGGGGGCGTCCCGGCCCAGCCGGGTGGGGGCCTGCCCTTCGGCGCGCACGGGGACGAGGGCGCCGCCGAGCACGAGGGCGAGGCAGGGTGCGGCGGGCCCGGCGGGCGCGGATGCGGCCCCGCGACCGGACGCCGGTGGGGGCTGCCGCCGGGTGACGGGCCCGGCGCTCCGCGCCCCGGACGTACGGCGGTCCGGTTCGGCCTCCGGGCGGGCCGTCCGCTCCCGAGGCGCACGACGGTCCGGTTCGGCCTCCGGGCGGGCGGTGCGGTCCCGGGGGCTGTCGGCCGGTGCCTGGGGACGGCCCCGGGTCCGGCCGGCTCCCTCCCGGGTCCCGGCGCCGGCCCCGGGACGCGCGCCGGGGCCTGCGGCCGCGCCGGCCTCCGGCTCCGGCTCCGCCGTCACGTAGACCCGTTCGGGAACGAGCCGTTCCCATTCGTGGACCGTGCAGAAGCCGCGCCGAGGCGACGACGGGCACTCGTCCGGGGTCACCGGGCAGCGGTAGCGGGTGGTCACGGACGCCATGTGTTCTCCCGGAAGGTCACCCCGCGTGCGGCCAGGTCCCGTTCCAGCGCGCCGAGTTCGCCGGGTCTCGGTACGCCGATGATGTGCACGTCCCCGTCCGTCACCCGCACCTGGAGTTCGGGCCGGTCGGCCGTGCGGCGCAGGTGGGGGCCGTAGCGGCGGCGGCCGAGCGCGGTGCGCGCGACCAGCCGCTGGTTGGCGGAGCCGCGCCAGACCAGTGCGGTGGGTTCGCCCGCCCGGTACCGCCCGGTGACGACGGCGTCCGCGCGGCCCAGTACGTCCGCGGCCTCGGGCGAGGCGGCGATCTCGGCGTCCTCCCAGCCGGTGTAGACGAGCAGGTCGGCGTCGGCCCGGCCGTCGGCGACGCGCACCCGGTCGGCGGCGTCGAGCAGCGCGGCCAGGGCGGCCGGCTGCTCCAGCGGTTCACCGCCGCTGACGGTCAGCCCGTCGTAGCCCTCGGCCAGGCCGCGCCGCCACAGCAGGGCCAGCCGGGCCACGTCCACGTCGTGGCCGCCGCGGGGGTCCCAGGTCTGGCGTGACATGCAGCCGGCGCAGGCGAGCGGGCAGCCCTGCACCCACACACCGAGCCGTCGGCCCGGGCCGAGCGCGGTGACGGGTCCGAGCACCTGGGACACGCGCAGCACGGGCCCCGGCGGCTCCGGCACGGTCCGCGGCGCTCCCGGACGGCCCTCGTCCCTCACGTCCCTCACGTCCATCGCCGTACCTTCAGCGTGTACGCCTCGTCCCGGCCGTCCACGGCCTCGATCTCGATGTGCTCGCCGGGCCGGGCGGGTTCGTGGAACAGCTCTCTGGAGAGCGGGTTGACCAGCGCGGACTCCACGGCGGTCACCACTCCTCGGCCGCCGTGGTCGAGGCGGCGGACGGCCTCGACGCGCAGCACCTCCCAGGGGTCGTCGGCCAGCGTCAGCTCGGCGCCGTGCACCTCCCGGACCCGGCCGGTCACCGAGGCGAGCGCCTTGTTGAGGATGAGCGGGACCGAGTCGGGCTGGATGAAGTCCATGGGCACGAAGCTGTCGCCGAACCGGTTGCGCAGTTCGGGCCGTCCGATGTGGTCGTTGAAGAAGAGGTCGAAGGCCGCGCGCAATGCCTCGCGCACGTCCTCGGGCTTGTCGTGCCGGGTGAGCCGGGGCTGTCGCTTCGCCGTCTCGGCCTCCGGGTCGGCGTCCTGCGGCGCGTCCTTCTCCCCGCGCCGGCCCCTGGGCCGCACCACCTCGGCCGACACCCCCAGGTTGGAGGTGAAGATCAGGACGCACTCGGTGAAGTGGACCGTGGCGCCCTGTCCGTCGGTCAGCCTGCCGTCCTCCAGGATCTGCAGGAACAGGTCGAACAGCCGGGGGTGCGCCTTGTCGATCTCGTCGAAGAGCAGCACGCTCATCGGCGACGCCCTTACGGCGTTGGTCAGTTCGCCGCCCGCGCTGTGCCCGACGAAGCCGGGCGGGGCGCCGATCAGCCGGTCCCTGGCGTGCTCCTCGGCGAACTCGCTCATGTCGAAGCGGATCGGGCGGGCGTCCTCGCCGAGGATCATCTTGGCGACGCCCTTGGCGAGTTCGGTCTTGCCGACCCCGGTCGGCCCGGACAGGAAGAGCGTGCCGCGCGGCCTGCTGGGCGAACTGGAGGACTGGGCACCGGTCAGTCCGGCCGCCGAGCGCATGAAGATCTCGATGGTCCGCCGGACGGCGTGCGGCTGGCCGATGACCGCCGCGTTCAGGTACTCCTCGCCGTGGAGGATGTTCTCCCGGACGGCCCGGGTGGCCCAGGGGTTGTCGAGCACCCCGACCCGGTACAGCCGGGCGGCCTCGTCGAGCCGGCTCAGCGGCAGTCCCCGGTCGGCGGCCATCCGTCCCACCGCGAGGATCTCCCCGACGCCCATGCCGTACGAGGAGCGGGCCAGCGCGTCGGTCGCCTGCACCTGCTCGTCCGGTGTCGCCGGTGCCGTGTCCTCGGGTTCCCCGGGCCGGCGCCCGGCGAGTCGCTCGACCACGAACCGGGCGGCCGCGTGCCGCTGGTCGTGGGGCGGCTCGGGCACCGTGATCACCCGTAACGCCCGGCTGCCGATGGCGAATTCGAGCGGCAGGTCCTCCTGTTTCTCGACCACCCAGAAGACCGTGTTGTACGGCGTCACGCCCCCGGTGCCGCGGACCGGGCGCGCGGTATGGCCCAACTCCTCGGCTGCGGCGAGTAATCGGGCGGCCTCGCCGGCCACCGGGCCGCGCGGGGAGCCGAGTCGGGCGGTGTAGGGGATGATCAGGCCGATCGCGGGGCCCGTGTGCTGGACCGTGCCGATCATGATCTCCCGGAAGCGGGCGATGCCGGCCTCGATGTCGCCGTCGTCCTCGCCGTCGTCCCGGTCCTCGACGGCCGCGGTGCCCGCGTCGCGTGCGGCGCGTTCGCGGTCGGCGCGGGCGTCCTCCTCGGCCATGCGGCGCAGGGCGGGCGGGAGGGAGAACGGGTCGTTGGTGAGCCGCCAGGCGACCACCCGGTCGTTGACCATGCTCTGCCGGGCCAGGGCGCCGTAGCCCCGGGTACGGCAGAGCGACTCGATGATCTCCTCCAGGCCGAACGGCGTTGCCGGGAGACCCGGTTCGGGTGCGGCGACCCCGCCCTCGGCGTCCTCGGGCAGCAGGAAGACATCGCGCACGTTGCCGGTGAGGAGGATCTGCGGATAGACGGTGAGCGCCATGTCCAGCTCGCGGATCCAGGCCGGGGCGGGTGCCGGTGGCCCGGCCGGCGCCTCGTCCTTGCGGAAGGCCCCCGTGGTGTCAGTGCTCACGCCCGCGCTCCTGCCCGTACGTGGTGGACCGCGCGGGCCTGGCCCGCTTCCTGCGGCGCCGCTCCGGCCGCTCGTCCCGCTGGGCGTCCTCGGTGTCCTCGGCGTCCCGGTCGTGGGCGAGGCCCGTGTCGGGCCAGGAACCGTCGGGCACCACGGCCGTGGGCCGCACCCCGGGCGGCAGCACCGACGTGCGCGCCAGGTCGACGCCGTGGGCGCGCACCGCCTCCTCGATGTCGGGCAACTGCTCCTCGCAGAACCGGTGCTGGACGTCGAGGTCGGTCTCCGGGTCGGTCTCCGACTCGGCGACCAGCACCGTGGTGAGCCCGGGGCGGTCGGGCGCGAGCGCCAGCCGCAGCCCGTAGCCGTCCGCCCCGCCGAAGGGCACGACGACGCTGCCGTTCTCCTCCAGCAGGTCGGCGAAGTCGTCTCCGACGGCGTAGTCGCGTTCGCGCAGGACCCGCATCAGGGTGTCGGCGACCGTGGACCGGTGCCGGGCGGTGTCCGCGCGGGCGACGGCCAGGTCGACCTCGTTCTCCAGGTGGGACGGGTCGGGTGCCTCGCGCACGGCCCGCTCCAGCGGCTCCCGCTCCGCCGGTCCGACGTCTTCCAGGCGGTCGAGCAGCCGGGCCCGCAGCGCGGCCGTACGGGCCGAATCACGCTGCCGCCGGGTGGACTTGTGCACGAGCACGCCGAGGTCGTGCAGGAGGGTCCGGGCCTCCTCGGTGCTGCCGGCCCGGCGCAGGGCGTCCAGACGCCGTGCGAAGAGGGGCAGGTCGTCGGGTTCGCAGGACGGCCCGTCACGGGTGAGGAGCGCTTCGGCCTCGACCAGGGCGGCGGCCCTGACCCGGTCGGTGCGGTCGGTGTTCGGCCGGGCCGCGGGAGCGGACCCCGGCCGGCCGGCCTTCGCCGTTCGCGCGGTCCTCGCCGTCCTGTCCGTCTTCCCCGCCTGCTCCGCGTGCTTCTCGGCGGCTGGCAGCGACCACACGTCGGTTGCCGCGCGGGCCAGTTCGGCCTCCGCCCGCTGGTTGACCGATTGGGCCGAGTCCAGCGCGGCGGCCAGTTCGGCCGAGTCGGCGGAGCCCGCCACGCTGACGATGTGCACGTCGATCCTGGCCGTGCCGTACGCGCGGCGCAGGGCCTTGGCCTGTCCGCGCAGATGGCGTGAGCGGGTCGTCTCCTGTGCCAGTCGGGCACGCAGTTCCCGCCGGCGTTCCGCCTCGACGTCGACGTAGGTCCACTGGTATGCCGCAGAGTTGCTCAAAGTGACCCTCCCCCAGGGCCGTTACGTAACAGGAGGCAATGATGCATCACTGACGGTTCCCACGAGCCCTGTTCGCCGATCCCGGTCCAGGGTTCTTTTTGCACTGTTACGGTGCCTGGCGGAGAGGGGGTGGTGGAGTTGACGTTCCTGGCGGACGCGGTCGAGGCGATCCGGGCCAACTGGGCCGAGTTGGAAGGCCTGTTGGACGACCCCGCGCGTGCGGAGCTCCGGGAGATCCTGGCCGAGGCCGAGTCGGACCCCGAGGCCGCCGCCGACGAACTGCGCACGCTCGTCAAGCCCTTCCTGCCGCCCGGTCATCCGCTGCGCGAGGCGCTGACTCCGTCCGGGGTCCGCTTCAGCCCGGGGTCCTCGCCGACGGTGGCGGAGCCGTCGCTGCTGGCGTCGCTGCTGCGGCTGCGGACCGGCACGGTGGCCCCCGGGGGCGCGGACGAGCCGGCCGCCCCCGCACACCTTCCCGACCCCGGCGCCCCCGCGCACCTTCCCGACCCCGCCGTCCCCGCGTACCTTCCCGACCCCGCCGTCCCCGCGCACCTTCCCGACCCCGAGGACTCCTGGCTCCTCGCCGAACCCTCGGTCTCCCGTCCTTCCCTGGTCCTCACGGTGGAGGAGCTGCGGTATCTGATCACGCTCACCGACGGCGGGGACGAGGAGCACGTGCCCGCCTTCCAGCTGGACCCGGTGTCCAAAACCCCGTACCCGGTGGTCGTGGAGATCAACAGGATGCTGTCGGCCGACGAGGACCCGTGGGGCGCCGCGGACTGGTGGCTGGGGTCGAACGTGTGGCTGGACGCCGCGCCCGCGAGGCTGCTGGGCACCGGGGCCGACGACGCCCTGCTGTCCGCCGCGCGAGCCGAGATCCCGGAGTGGTGAGCACGTGCCCGACCAGATGATCCCCGCCCCCGCCGTCCGCGCGGCCCCGCACCGGCATGTGCTGCCCGCCGGCACCGAGTTGTGGCGGGTGCACAGCGAACGCCGTGCCGCCACCGAGTTCAAGGCCGTACCGGCCGACCTGCACTGGGGCGGCGGCCGGTTCTGCCACATCCGGGACGAGTTGAGCCCGGAGCGGCTGCCCTACCTGTACGCCGGTCTGTCACCGCTGACCGCCCTGTGCGAGACCCTGGCCCGTGATCTGCGCGTGCAGCCGAACGGGCGGCGGCGCATCACCCGGCCCAGGGTGCGGGGCATGCTGCTGTCGAAGGTCGTCGCGGCCGCCGACCTGCCGCTGGTCGACCTCACGGACAACGCCCGTCTCGCGGCGGTCCGCCAGGACATCTGGCTCGTGCAGTCGGAGGCCCCGGCCTATCCGCGCACCCGGCGCTGGGGCTCCTGGATCCGCGGTCAGGCCGGCTGGGCGGTGGGCCTGCGCTGGCCCTCGCGCCAGGACTCGGGCCTGCTGTCCGGCGAGGTGTGCGCCCTGTACGAGCGCGAGGACGGCCCCGCCCTGCTCAAGCCGTCGTCCGAGGCCCCGCTCCAGCTGGACACCCCGGCCGGCCGCGACTACGTGAACGACCTGCTCGCACCGCTGCGCATCCGTGTCGAGCACCCCCGCAACCGGCCGTAGCGCCACGCCTGCGCGCCCGGCCGGCAAGCCGGCCCCGGAATCGGCGGACTCAGTCGTCCGAGTCGGGCTTGCTGGTCGCCGCCGCGTAGGCCTGGGCCGGGGTCATCGGCACCCCGTTGAGGCTGACCGTCTTGTACTGGCTGACCTTGGCGCAGGTCTTGGCGTCGTCGGCGGTCGAGGCGTTGGCGTTGGACACGGCCGCCTTGGTGTCGCCGGAACTGGCCGGGTAGGAGGTGCCGGTGGTCCAGTCGCTGCCGATCACCAGGACGACGCCGGTGCCGGTGCCGGCCTTGACGTGCGAGCTGGGCACGTCCAGGGCCTTGGCGACGGTCTGCGCCTCGGCCTTGTCGCCGCTGCCGTAGCTCACGGTGGTGCTGGTCGCGGAGGTGGGGGCGTTGGCCGTGGTGGTGCCGGAGCTGAAGCCCTGCGAGATCAGGGAGTTCGCGATGGCGGAGGCGCGGCCGGTGATGTCGGTGCCGTTCTCGACGGTGACGGCGATCTCGGAGGCGGGGACGGTCGCGGTCGCCGTGGGCTTCGCGCTCGCCGTCGCCGAGGCCGCCGCGGACTTCTTGCCCGAACCGGTGGTCAGCGACTGGTCGTTGGCCATCGTGGCGAAGAGGTCCTTGGCGCCCGATCCGACCACCACGCGGTTGCTGTTGTTGGGGTCGGGCGCGGTCTGCATGGTGGTGAAGGTCATCCGCTTGGTGGGGACCTTGTTCACGTCGGCGGCCAGCGAGATCAGCTTCTTGACGCTGCCGAGGCCGTCGTCGACGGTGAGCGCCTTGGTGGCGGCGTCCGCGAGCTTGTAGACCGCGGTGGGGTCGGTGAGCGTGCCCGCGCTCTTGAACTTGCGGATCATCGCGCTGAGGAAGATGTGCTGGGAGACGGTACGGCCGAGGTCGCTGCCGTCGCCGAAGCCGTGCCGGGAGCGGACGAACTGAAGGGCGGCCTCGCCCTTGAGGGTGTGGGTGCCCTTGGACAGCTTCAGGTGCGAGTAGGTGTCGTACACGTTGTCGTTGACGCACACGGAGACACCGCCGACCGCGTCGGACATCTTGACCACGCCGGAGAAGTCCAGCTTCACGAAGTGGTCGATGGGGATGCCGGTGAGCTGGTGGATGGTGGCGACCTGGCAGGAGGGGCCGTACTGGAGGGCGCTGTTGACCTGGCCGTAGAAGCCGGAGGTGGACTGGCCGCTGTCGCTGTCCTTGCAGGCGGGAACGTCGACCATGGTGTCGCGGGGGATGCTCATGACGGTGGCGTTGGAGCGGTCCGCGGATATGTGGACGACCATTTCGACGTCGGCGTTGCCGTTGCCGGTCTGCACGCCGGTCGAACTGCACCCGCCGCCCAGCTTGCAGTCCGCCTTGCTGGTGCGGCCGTCGGAACCGATGACCAGGATGTTGATCGGGGTCCGGCCGAAGGCGTCGGCCTTCTCGGTGCCGCCCTTGCCGTCGAGGGAGACGCTGTTGATGTTGCCGTTGAGGTGCTGGTAGAACCACCAGCCGACCCCGGCCGTGACCAGGACCAGGACGGCCGTGACGAGGCCGAGGACCTTCATCACCCGCCCGCCGCGCCCGGCCTGCCTGGCCCGCCGGGAGCGTCTGCCGCCGCGGGACTTGGCCGCCTGCCGGGCCGCGGCCCGGCCACCGGTCGGCCGGGTCCCGTCGGGCAGCGATCCGCGCTGGCCCGGCACCCGGCCGGTGCGGCTGCACGTGGCCTGGCCTCCCGGGCCGTCCCACGGGTCGGTCATCTTCCACTCCCAGGAACGGTAGGGCCCGCAGGGGGTACGGTCGGGCGTGCGCGGTGGTGCACGGGCAGGCGTCGGGTGGGACTACTTGAGTTGCGTGATTGCGCAATCTAACAAACCCACAGCCCGGACAGCACAGACCCCACCCGAATTCACAGGTGAGGGATCTCATGAAACCTCCCGGACATATGTGCCGTCGGCCCCGGCGGACCGCCCCCGTGCCGCGCGGTGCGGATCGGGCCCCGCGCCGCGCGGTCAGACCCCGGCCTCGGTCAGCCGGCGAACCGGTGGCGGAACCTGGTGCGAGCGCGCGGTGAGCTGGCCGACGGTCACCCGGACCACGGTCACGATGTCCGGATCGTCCACGTAGTAGATCTGCCGCCGCCCCTCCCTCCGGGACCGCACCAGGCCCGCCAGCCTGAGCTTCGCCAGGTGCTGGCTGACCGCGGGCAGTGCGCCGCCGACCCGGTCGGCGAGGCGGGTCACGTCGCTCTCCCCCTGGGACAGGGCCCACATGATGTGCAGCCGGGCCGGCGAGGCGAGCAGCCCGAACACCGCGGCCGCCTCCGTCAGCACCCCTTCGGAGGGGTCCGTGAAGCCCTCGGTGTTCTCCCCCACAGCCCGCTCCCTCCCCTCATCACAGCATCCGCACAGAAGCCCACTCAGTGTAGGCGCGCGGTCACGGGCCCCCGCACCACCTCCTCCCGCCCTCCGTCATCTGTTGTCCGCATTGTCATGAGCCGGTGACAGATCATCGACGGGTCGGCGTCAGAGGCCCCGCAAGCCCTCCGCCGTTCCTAAGCTTGCGCAACAAGGCAACTCAGCCTGGCAACACCCCGCACTGGGAGGAATACGAACGTGGGCATCATCGGCTGGATCATCCTCGGCCTCCTCGCCGGAGGCATCGCCAAGATCCTGCTGCCCGGACGCGACCCGGGTGGCCTGATCGGCACCACCCTCATCGGTATCGCGGGCGCCTTCGTGGGCGGCTGGCTCTCCTCCCGCTTCCTCGACCGCCCGGTGGAGAACCACTTCTTCGACCTCTACACCTGGGGCGCCGCCATCGCCGGCTCCCTGGTCCTGCTCATCGGCTACCGGGTGCTGTTCGGCAACTCACGCGACTGAACGCCCCGCGGTCCGCGGCCGGCCGTGACACCGGTCACCCCCCCGGCCGGGGCCCAGTCACGACATTCCGGATGTGCAGGGACGGCCTGCCCCGGTCGTCAACACGGCGCCACACCCGGCGCACAGGCAAGGCGACGATTCCACTTCCACCCCACAGGGTCTCGTGTGAGACTGGCGTCCCGTCCGCAGTGCGGACCCTCTCCGCACACCGTCCCCCACGAGAAGTGCGACTTGCGACGTTCCCTGCCACTGCCGCTCGCCCTCACCGCGCGCCTGACGCCGGTCGCCGTGCTCGCCTGTGCGGGCTGGGTGATGACGTCGGGTCCGGACGACACGTCCGACACCTCCACCGGTAGCTCCTCGACCCAGCAGACGGCCACCCAGCCGGCCGGCGACACCCCCTCGTCGTCCTCGTCGTCGACGGCGGCCGTCAAGACGTACTCGGCCGCGCCCGCGCCCTGCGGGAGCATCGCCGTGGCCACCGTCAAGTCGCTGGTGCCCGGCGCGAAGACGGCCGGGAAGGAGATCCCCTCCACGGACACCAAGCTGCGCCGCACCTGCTCCTGGAACGCCCTCAAGGGGTACGACTACCGCTGGCTCGACGTGTCCTTCGAGATCATGGACACGAACGCGGCGGCGGCGAAGGAGTACCAGGACCGGGTCGCCGAGAAGAGCGGCGGCGGGGCCGTCCCGGGGCTCGGGGACAACGGCTACTCGGTGGTGAACCTCACCACCGAGGACAAGCAGCAGACCCGCGAGGGCGTGGTGATGGCCCAGGTCTCCAACGCGCTGGTGGTCGTCACCTACAACGGCAGCGACTTCGAGACGAAGAAGGCGCCGAGCACGGATGTGATCAACAAGGGCGCGATCCAGGCGGCGAAGAGCGCGGTGACCGCGCTGAAGGGCAGCCGGTAGGAACCGGCCGCCCTTCGGCGTCTCACACCTCGGCGGGCCGCTTCAGTGCGGTCAGCCCCAGGTACAGCAGCAGGGACGTGCCCAGGCCCACCGCCCAGCCGTAGTCGGCGAGCGAGGACAGGGCCGGGATCGGCCGGCCGTCGATCAGCGGTTTGAAGCTGGCGCCGCCGACGGCGAGGACACCGCCGACCAGGAAGGCGACGACCGCCCGCCAGTTCCAGCCGCCGTCGTACCAGTAGCGGCCGCCCGTGCGGTACAGGTCGGTCAGGTCCAGGCGGGTGCGGCGCAGGATCCAGTAGTCGGCGATGAGGATGCCGGCCACCGTGCCGAGCAGACCGCCGACCAGGCCGAGCCAGGTGAAGATGTAGCCCTGCGGGTCGGAGTAGAGCTTCCACGGGAAGATCAGCACCGCGAGGACCGAGGTGATCAGCGCGCCGGTACGGAAACTGATCCTCCGGGGCGCGATGTTGGAGAAGTCGAAGGCGGGCGAGACCAGGTTGGCCGCGATGTTCACGGACAGCGTCGCGACCAGCACGGTGACCAGCGCGTAGAGCAGGCCCACCACGTTGTCCGTCTTGGCGGCCAGCTGGACCGGGTCCCAGATCGGCTCGCCGTAGACGGCCTGGGAGCCGGAGGTCACCAGCACGGACAGGAACGCGAACAGCGTCATCGTGGTCGGCAGGCCGAGGGCCTGGCCGCGGGTCTGTGCCTTCTGGCTCCTGCCGTAGCGGGTGAAGTCGGGGATGTTCAGGCTCAGTGTGGACCAGAAGCCGATCATGCCCATCAGCGAGGGCCAGAACAGCTTCCAGAAGTCGCCGCCCCAGCCGAGCTTCGAGGGCTGGTCGAAGAGCGGGCCGACACCGCCGGCCTTGTCGCTCATCCAGACCAGCATGACGATCGCGCCGACCAGCACGAAGGGGGCCGCCCAGTTCTCGAAGCGGCGGATGGTCTCCATGCCCCGGTAGATGATGGCGACCTGGAGCGCCCAGAAGATCGCGAACGACAGCCACATCGTCCAGGCGTAGCCGCCGACCTTGCCGGCGTCGGACCAGCCGCTGCCGATCAGCTTGCCCGCGAGGAAGAAGATGGCCTCGCCGCCGATCCAGGTCTGGATGCCGAACCAGCCGCAGGCCACCAACGCCCGTACGACGGCTGGGAGGTTGGCGCCGCGGACGCCGAAGCTGGCGCGGGCGAAGACCGGGAACGGGATGCCGTACTTGGGTCCCGCGTGCCCGGTGAGCAGCATCGGGACCAGGACGATCAGGTTGGCGAGGGCGATGGTGAACACGGCCTGCTTCCAGTCCATGCCCACCGCGATGAGGCCGGAGGCCAGGGTCCAGGACGCCGTGTTGTGGGCCATGCCGACCCAGAGCGCGGAGAAGTTGTACGTGGTCCAGGTGCGCTTGGCGACGGGGACCGGCAGCAGGTCCTCGTTGGCGTACGCGCCGCTCGGCGGCGGCGAGCCGGGGGCGAGCTCGACGCGCCCGTCGGAGGCGGTGACTTGGCCGGACGGCGGTATGGACGTGGGAGCGGTGTCGGTCATGGGCAGGCCAATCAGGGTGAGGCGGGACGGGAAAGGCCGTGCGGGCGGAGCGGGGGGTACGCGTGTGGGGTGCGCCCTGACCCCCTTCCCGGGACGGCGGGAAGGGGGAGACCAACTGCCAGGAGAGGACTAGCCGTTGACGGCCGGGATGACCTTCGTCCCGTACGCGTCGATGGTGGCCTCCTGGGCGTCGTGCATGTCGTAGACGGCGAACTGGTCGACGCCCAGCTCGCGCAGCGCGTTCAGCTTCTCGATGTGCTTCTCCACCGGTCCGACGACGCAGAACCGGTCGACGATCTCGTCGGGCACGAACTCGGTGTCGGGGTTGCCGCTGCGCCCGTGGTGCGAGTAGTCGTACCCCTGGCGGGCCTTGATGTAGTCGGTGAGTTCCTCGGGGACGGCGGCCGAGTGCTCGCCGTACTTGTCGACCAGGTCGGCTACGTGGTTGCCGACCATGCCGCCGAACCAGCGGCACTGGTCGCGGGCGTGGGCGAGGGCCTCGGGCGAGTCGTCCTCGGTGACGTAGGCGGGGGCGGCGACGCAGATCCTGACCTCGGACGGGTCGCGTCCGGCGGCGACGGCCGCCTCCTTCACCGCCTTGACCATGTACTCGGTGAGGTAGAGGTCGGAGAGCTGGAGGATGAAGCCGTCCGCCTCCTCGCCGGTCATCTTCAGCGCCTTCGGGCCGTACGCGGCCATCCAGACGGGGAGTTCGGCGCCCGGCGTGATCCAGGGGAACCTGACCACGGTGCCGCCGAGGTCGGCCTCCTCGCCCCGGCCGAGGGCGCGGATGACCTTCATGGCCTCGCTGATCCGGGCGAGGGTGTTGGGCTTGCGGCCCGCCACCCGCATCGCGGAGTCACCGCGGCCGATGCCGCAGACGGTCCGGTTGCCGAACATGTCGTTGAGGGTGGCGAAGGTGGAGGCGGTCACCTCCCAGGTGCGGGTGCCCGGGTTGGTGACCATCGGCCCGACCGTCAGCTTCGTGGTGTTGGCCAGGATCTGGCTGTAGATCACGAACGGCTCCTGCCAGAGCACGGCGGAGTCGAAGGTCCAGCCGTACGAGAAGCCGTTGCGTTCGGCCCGTTTCATCAGGCTGATGACCCGGGAGGCGGGCGGATCGGTTTGCAGAACGAGTCCGAAGTCCATCGGCACCACTCCTAGTTGAGGTACTGACAGGTGGAGCGCGGGGTGTAGACGCCGTGCCCGGCGTGTCCGGTGTACTCCCGCTCGGTGATGACGAGTTCGCCGCGCGAGAGGACCGTGTCCACCCGGCCGGTGAGGCGCTTGCCCTCGTACGCCGAGTAGTCGACGTTCATGTGGTGGGTCTCGGCGGAGACGGTCTGCTCGGCGTGCGGGTCGTAGATGACGACGTCGGCGTCCGCGCCGGGGGTGATGGTGCCCTTCTTCGGATACATGCCGAACATCCGGGCCGGGGTGGCGCAGGCGATCTCGATCCAGCGGCGGCGCGAGATGTGTCCGTCGACGACGGCCTGGTGGAGCAGGTCCATGCGGTTCTCGACGCCGGGCAGACCGTTGGGGATCTTCGAGAAGTCGCCGCGGCCGAGTTCCTTCTGGCCGGTGAAGCAGAAGGGGCAGTGGTCGGTGGAGACGACCTGGAGGTCGTTGGTGCGCAGGCCCTGCCAGAGCTTGGCCTGGTGCTCCTTGGGGCGCAGCGGTGTCGAGCACACGTACTTCGAGCCCTCGAAGTCCGGTTCGGCGAGGTTGTCGGTGGACAGGAACAGGTACTGCGGACAGGTCTCGCCGAACACCGGGAGCCCCTCGTCCCGGGCCCGGGCCAGCTCCGCGACCGCCTCCATCGCCGAGACGTGGACGACGTACAGGGGCGCGCCCGCCACCTGCGCGAGTCTGATGGCGCGGTGCGTGGCCTCGGCCTCCAGGAGCGCCTTGCGCACCTCGCCGTGGTAGCGGGGGTCGGTCTCGCCGCGGGCCAGCGCCTGCTCCACCAGGACGTCGATGGCGATGCCGTTCTCGGCGTGCATCATGATCAGGCCGCCGTTCTCGGCGGAGCGCTGCATGGCGCGCAGGATCTGGCCGTCGTCGGAGTAGAAGACGCCGGGGTAGGCCATGAACTGCTTGAAGGAGGTCACCCCCTCCTCGACCAGCAGGTCCATCTCCTTGAGCGTCTCCTGGTTCACGTCGGAGACGATCATGTGGAAGCCGTAGTCGATCGCGCAGTTGCCCTCGGCCTTGGCGTGCCAGGTGTCCAGGCCCTCGCGCAGGCTGTGGCCGACGCTCTGCACGGCGAAGTCGACGATGGTGGTCGTGCCGCCCCAGGCGGCGGCCCGGGTGCCGGTCTCGAAGGTGTCGGAGGCGAAGGTGCCGCCGAACGGCAGCTCCATGTGGGTGTGGGCGTCGACGCCGCCCGGGATGACGTACTTGCCGGTGGCGTCGATGGTCCTCTCGGCGGTGAAGGCCTCGGCGGCGGGGGTGCCGGTCGCCGCGAGAGCGGCGATCCGGCCGTCCTCGATCAGGACGTCGGCGTGGATCTCGTCGGACGCGGTGATGACGAGTCCGCCGCGGATTACTGTACGGCCGGTCATGGGGTCCTCTCGTTCGTGGTCACGTGCGGGTCCGACGTGGCTGGTAGCGCGGTCCCCCGCGCCCCTGGCGGGGCGCCGTGAACGCCGGTTCTACGGTGCGGTCAGCGGGCCGTACGCGTCCGGGCGGCGGTCCCGGAAGAACTGCCAGCGGTCGCGGACCTCGCGGAGCTTGGCCAGGTCCAGGTCGCGGACGACGAGTTCGGTCTCCTTGTCGGAGGCCACCTCGCCGGCGAACTGGCCTTCCGGGTCCACGAAGTACGAGGTCCCGTAGAAGTCGTTGTCGCCCAGTTCCTCGACGCCGACCCGGTTGATCGCGCCGACGAAGTACTCGTTGGCGACGGCCGCCGCCGGCTGCTCCAGCTGCCACAGGTAGCGGGAGAGTCCGCGCGAGGTGGCCGACGGGTTGAAGACGATCTCGGCGCCCGCGAGGCCCAACGCCCGCCAGCCCTCCGGGAAGTGGCGGTCGTAGCAGATGTAGACGCCGATCTTCCCGACCGCGGTCTCGAAGACCGGCCAGCCCGCGTTCCCCGGACGGAAGTAGAACTTCTCCCAGAACCCGGGCACTTGGGGGATGTGATGCTTGCGGTACTTGCCGAGGTACGAACCGTCGGCGTCGATCACCGCCGCGGTGTTGTAGAGGACGCCGGGCTGCTCCTCCTCGTACACCGGAAGGATCAGGACCAGGCCCAGTTCGCGGGCGAGGGCCTGGAAGCGCTGGACCACCGGGCCGTCCGGGACCTGCTCGGCGTACTCGTAGAACGCCTTGTCCTGGACCTGGCAGAAGTAGGGTCCGTAGAACAGTTCCTGGAAGCACAGCACCTGGGCGCCCTGCGCGGCCGCGTCGCGGGCCGCCTGTTCGTGGACCTGGATCATGGACTCCTTGTCGCCGGTCCAGGCGGTCTGGAAGAGGGCGGCACGGATCACTCTGCTCATCGGGACCTCCGGTCACTCGGTGTGCGAGGAGCCTAGAAAGTCCGAAAGCGGGCTTCGATTGCCACGGTGTCACGTCTGCGGGCGCTCGGCGTGCCACCGTGTCACGCTGCCGATGACCCATGTTTCACCGCCGTTTTCCCAGGTCGTCGCATGTTTCACCCCTGTTGCGCGTCATGCGCGAGGAGCGCGATGTGCACCGAGGCCGCCTGTTCGAAGTCGTCCAGGTCGACGCCGAGCCGGGCCTGTATCGCCTCCAGGCGCCGGTACAGGGCGGGCCGGGAGACGTGGTGGAGCTGGGCGGTGCGGGACTTGTTGCGGCCGGTGGCGAGGTAGGTCCGCAGGACGCCCAGCAGGTCCTGGTCGGTGCTCGTGGTGCTTCCCGTCGTGCGCAGCAGTCCGTCCAGCTCCCGCTCCGCGAAGGACTGCACATGCGGGTCGTCGCGCAGCAGCCGGATCAGGCCACGCAGATGCACGTCCCTGAGCCGTACGACGCCGGGCAGGTCGAGGGCGGCCGAGGAGTCGGCGACGGCGTCGGCGACGTGCTGGGCCTCGCGCAGCCCGGCGGGCACCTCGTCCCAGGCGGTGCGCGGCCCGGCGGCGGCGACCACCGCCGGCGGCCCGGCCGACTCGCCGTGCAGCCGGGCGGCGAAGTGCGCGGTGAGGGCGTCGGCGTCCTGGTCGCGGGCGAGGCTGAGCAGGACCGCGGTGGCGCCCTCGGCCAGCTCGGCGACCAGCCCGGGCAGCCCCAGCAGACGGAGCATCCTCTCGAGCTGGGCCGGCCCGATGTCCCGTACGACGAGCGGGACGAAGGTGCGCCGATTGACCGGCAGCCCGGCCGCCCGTGCCCTGGGCAGCAGGTGCCGGGCCGGTACGACACCGGAGACCAGGTCGGTCAGCAGGCTCTGCGCGGACTGCTCCTCCCAGGTGTGGGCCGAGCCCCCGCCGAGCATGCGGTGCAGGACGAGGGCCTCGGCGGCGCGGTCCGCGAGGAGCCGTCCGGTGCCGGTGTCGCCCCGGTACCCGCAGAGCGTGATCTGCCCCCACCGCTCGCCGCGGCCGCCCAGTTCGGCGCGGATCCAGCCGTCGCCCTCGCGGCCGCCGGCCTGCCGGGCGATGCGCTCCCAGTCCCGCAGCACGTCGTCGACCGCGGACCGCTCCCCCGCGGTGGCGAGGACGCGGTGCGCGAGGTTGGTGACGACCACCGGGCAGGCGCTGTGCACGGCGACCTCGTCGAGGAGTCGTTGGAGAGGGGCGCCGGCGGTGATGAGGCCGGTGAGGGCGGTGCGTACGGCCTCGGAGAGACTGACGGCGGCGAACTTCCGCCGCACCAGCCGGGACTGGACCTCCTCGGTCAGCTCCGCGAAGGGGAAGGGGCGGTGCAGGACCACCAGGGGGAGGCCGCAGCGGTCCGCGGCGCGGCGCATCGCGTCGGGCGGGGCGGGGAAGGCGCGGCCGAGGCCGAGGACGACCGCGGCGGCCTCGGAGCGGTGCAGGGACTGGATGTACTCGGCCTGCTTGGCGTCGTCGCCCGCGAGCAGCACGCCGGTGGTGAGGACCATCTCGCCGCCGATGAGCATGACGCCGACGTCGGGCGCCTCGGCGACGTGCACCCAGCGGACCGGGCGGTCGAGGTGGGTGGCGCCGGCGACCACCTCGGGATCGCCGGCGAGGACCCGTTCCAGGGACAGGACCTGACGGACCGACAGTATGGGGTCGGTGGACTTCGGGGGATCCCACGTGGCGGTCATCTTGCGTGTCCCTTGATCGGGTGCGGTGCGTGTGTCGGCTGCGGCGCCGTCGTGGCCGGTGGCGCGGTTCCCCGCGCCCCTGACGGGGCGCGGCCTGAGGCCCCTGCGAGGGGCTCGGGGAACCGCGTGACCGGCCCCCGCCGGTCCGCAGGTCCCCACACGGCGTGTCAGGCGCCTCCGGCGGAGCGCCTAGTAGGCACTCCTCAATGCCTGTTCGAGGATCGCCGCGCCCTCTTCCGCCTCTGTCACCGTCAGGGAGAGGGGCGGGGCGATACGCAGGGCGCTGGTGTTGTGGCCGCCGCCCTTGCCGATGAGGAGGCCGCGTTCGCGGGCCGCCTCCAGGACGGCCGAGGCGGACTTCGGATCGGCCTCGTCCGTGCCGGGTTTGACGAGTTCGACGCCGATCATCAGCCCGCGGCCCCGGACCTCCCGTACGCCGGGCAGCTGGGCGGCGACGGCGCGCAGGCGCTCGATGAGCAGGCCGCCCACCCGGCGGGCGTTGCCCTGGAGGTCGTGCTCCAGGAGGTACGACAGGTTGGCCAGGCCCGCGGCCATGGTGATCTGGGTGCCGCCGAACGTCGAGATGCTGTTGGAGTCGAGGCAGTTCATGATCTCGGAGCGGGCCACCACCCCGCCGATGGACATGCCGTTGCCGATGCCCTTGGCGAAGGTGAGGATGTCCGGCGGGCCGCTCTGGCCGTGTGCCTGCCAGCCCCAGAAGTGCTCGCCGGTCCGGCCCCAGCCGGTCTGCACCTCGTCGGCGATCCAGAGGATGCCCTGCTCCTGGAGGACCTTGCGGAAGGCCGCGTAGAGCCCGTCGGGCGGGGAGGTGAAGCCGCCGACGCCCTGGATGGGCTCGGTGATCAGCGCGGCCGGCGGACGGGTGTGGCCGAGGAGGTCGCGCAGGTCGGCGACGCAGGCCGCGATGAAGTCGCGGTCGTTCAGCTCGGCGAACGGGCCGCGGCTGCGGACGCCGCCGTGGACGTAGAGCGTCTGGAGCGGCGACAGGGAGGTCGGCGACCAGCCCTTGTTGCCGGTGATCCCGACCGAGCTGAAGGAGCGGCCGTGGTAGCTGTTGCGCATCGCCAGGATCGTGTTCGTCCGGCGGTACGTCGTCGCCAGCAGCAGGGCCGTGTCGTTGGCCTCGGTGCCGGAGGTGGTGAAGAACACCCGGGCGTCCGGGATGCCGCTCAACTGGGCGATGCGTTCGGCGAGTTCGACCATCGGACGGTTGAGGTAGAGCGTGGAGGAGTGAATGATCCGGCCGGCCTGCTCGCTCACCGCCTTCGTCACCTCGGGGAGCGCGTGGGCGGTCATCGTGGTGAGGATGCCGCCGAAGAAGTCCAGGTAGCGGTTGCCGTCCGCGTCCCAGACGTGGCGGCCCTCGCCGTGGGTGATCTCCAGCGGGTCGTCGTAGTAGAGGGCCAGCCAGTCGGGCAGGACCTGGCGGTGGCGGGCGAAGAGGTCGGTCACGGCTGCACCAGTCCTTCGTAGGCGTCGGGGCGGCGGTCGCGGTAGAAGGCCCACTGCTGCCGCACTTCCTCGATCAGGTCGAGATCGAGGTCGCGGACGACGAGTTCCTCGCCCTTGTCGCTGGCGACCTCCCCCACGAACTGCCCGCGCGGGTCGACGAAGTAGCTCATTCCGTAGAAGTCGTTGTCGCCGTACTCCTCCTGCCCCACCCGGTTGATGGCGGCGACGAAGTACTCGTTGGCGACGGCGGCCGCGGGCTGCTCCAGCTGCCACAGGTAGGCCGACAGACCGCGCGAGGTGGCCGACGGGTTGTACACCAGCTGGGCCCCGTTGAGGCCGAGTTGCCGCCAGCCCTCGGGGAAGTGGCGGTCGTAGCAGATGTAGACGCCGACCTTGCCGACGGCGGTGTCGAAGACCGGCCAGCCGGCGTTCCCGGGCTTGAAGTAGAACTTCTCCCAGAAGCCCTTGACCTGCGGGATGTGGTGCTTGCGGTACTTGCCGAGGTAGGTGCCGTCCGCGTCGATCACGGCGGCGGTGTTGTAGTAGAAGCCGGACTGCTCGACCTCGAAGACCGGTACGACGATCACCATGCCGGTCTCGCGGGCCAGCTCCCGCATCCGGCCGACGGTCGGGCCGTCGGGGACCGGCTCGGCCCACCGGTAGTGCTCGGCGTCCTGGACCTGGCAGAAGTAGGGGGCGTTGAAGACTTCCTGGAATCCGATGATCTTCGCACCCCGGCGGGCCGCCTCCCGGGCGTGCTCCTCGTGTTTCGCCACCATGGACTCGGTGTCGCCGGTCCAGGTGGCCTGGACCAGAGCGGCGCGTACGACGTTGGCCATGTGCTGCTCCTTCTACGCCCGTAGAGGGTCGAAAGTAAGCCTCCTCGGAGTCCTTGCCAAGACCATCGTCGTCAAGCCGCCGAGTCCATCGCGTTTCTTACCCCGGTGGAGGAGTCAGGGGGCGGCGAGGCCGGCCACCCGCAGGGCGTGCAGCAGATCCCAGTGGCACTGGTCGGAGATCTCCCGGGCCGCGCCGAGCAGCAGCGGCACCAGGCGCCGGGGATCGGGCTCCGCGCTGTGGGCCGCCTGTTCCGGGGTGCGGACCTGGACGTACGCGTCCAGCAGGGCCCGGACCTCGCGGTGGCGGCCGTCCGTGTCCAGGGCGAGCACGGCCTCGCCGATCTCCGTGGCGGGGCGGGCCACGCCCTGGCGCAGGATCTGCCGGGCGTCGGCGGTCCTGCCCTCGGCGCTCAGGGCGTCGGCCGCCGCCACGAGCCGGTCGGGCGGCAGTGACGCGGCCTCCCACAGCAGCGTGGTCCACTCGGCGCCCAGTCCTGCGCGCTGGAGCGTGTCGGCGAGCAGCGGGAGCCGGGCGGCGGGCCACCGCGTGGCCTCGGCGAGCAGCGCGTGCGCCTCGCCGGTGCGACCCTCGGCGCGCAGCCGTACGAGCCGTTCCACGGCGCCGGTCACGGCCCGCTCCGCGTCCTCGTCGGGCCGCCGCGCCGCCGGTTCCGGGAGCACGGGCGCCTCGGCGGCCCCGGCGAACCGGGCCCCGCGCGGCGTGCGCCGGCCCGCGGGCGCCGTGGACACGGCCGCCGCCGGGGCCCGCGGTACGGTGTCGGCGCCGTCCCGCTCCTCGGCCATCCCGGCGAACCGGGCACTGCCCCGCCGCCGCTTGCGCTGCTTGGCGGAAACCCCGCCCGGCACGGCATCCGCCTCGGAACCGGCACCCGAACCACCCTGCCCACCCTCGGCCCGGACCACGGCCCCGCCCTCGACCGCACCGGAGCCGTCGCGGGCAGCGGGACCGTCATGGATACCGGGGCCGTCGTGCATACCGAGGCCGTCGTGCATACCGAGGCCGTCGTGAACGCTCAGTCCGTCGTGAACGCCGGGGGCGCCATGGGTATCAGGGCCACCATGAACGCCGGAGCCGTCGTGGGTGGTGGGGGGCGGAGCGGTTTCCGTCGGGGTCGGGTCGGGTCGGCCGCCGGTTCGCGGGGCGTGCTCCCGGCGGTGGATCTCGCGGGCCCCGCGCAGTCGCGGCCGGAGGTCGGGGCGCTCGTCCAGGCGGGTGATGCGGGCGCGGAGTTCGGCGCAGCGGGCGGATGCCCGGTCGTGGTCGTCTCGGGCCCAGGCGAGGTCGACGTCGAGCGCCTCGGCCTCCGCGTGGGAGTGCGCGGAGCCGAGGGCGCGGCCCAGCTGGGCCAGCCGTTCCGCCGCGTAGCGCTGTTCGCGGAGCATGATGTCGAGGCGGTCGCCGAGGTCGTCGCGGGCACCGGGCCGGGCGTCGTACGCGGCGAGCGCCTCCGCGTGCAGGGTGCGGGCCCGTTCGGCCTCGGGTGCGGCGGCACCGTGGCCGTAGGCGGTCGCGAGGTCCTGGAGGACCGCCTCGACGACGTCCCAGGGCGGCAGTTCGCGCCCGTCGAGGCAGGCCTGCATACCGTCGGGGTCGCGCTGCCAGAACACCGCGCACCAGCCGCCGCCCTGGTCCAGGCGCGTCAGCAGACCGTTCAGGTAGTTCGCGAACTCCCGCACCTGGCCCGGGAGTTGATCCACAGCCATCGCTCGACTCCCGCCTGACCGGAACACTCCGGTTCCGTAGGCAACACCAGTTGTGTTACGACGCTGCTACGGGGAGTTTTCGGCGGGCGCGCAGAGCGCTCATTGCCCGCTCTTGACCGAGGGGCGTCACACGACGACCAGGGCGCAGCGGTGCACCAGTTCGTCCATGGACAGCCCGAGGGCACGGGCCAGCGCGGCGACGGTGAAGAAGGCGGGGGTCGGGGCCCGGCCGGTCTCGATCTTGCGGAGCGTCTCGGCGGAGATGCCGGCCTCGGCCGCCACCTCCGTCATGCTCCGGTCGCCGCGCGCCTCGCGCAGCAACCGCCCGAGCCGTTCGCCGCGTTCACGCTCTTCCGGGGTGAGAGGGGTGCGCACCATGTCGCCATTCTAACCCGGTCGAGTAAGCCGGTATATTAATTGGCATGGTAGAGCTGAAGACAGACACATCGATCGACGCCATGTACGAGGCCGGGCAGGTCGTCGGGCGGGCCCTGACGGCCGTGCGCGCGGCCTCGGCCGTAGGCGTCTCCCTGCTGGAGCTGGACGAGGTGGCACGGGAGGTGCTGCGGGAGGCCGGGGCCTCCTCCCCGTTCCTGGGCTACCGGCCCGGCTTCGCGCCCACCCCGTTCCCGGCGGTGATCTGCGCCTCCGTGAACGACGCGATCGTGCACGGCATCCCGACCGGGTACCGGCTGCGCGACGGCGACCTGGTCTCCATCGACTGCGGCGCCGAACTGGGCGGCTGGGTGGGCGACTCGGCGATCAGCTTCGTCGTCGGCACGCCCCGCCCGGCGGACCTGCGGCTCGTCGGGACGGCGGAGCGGGCGCTGGCCGCGGGCATCGCGGCGGCCGTGGTCGGCAACCGCATCGGCGACATCGCGCACGCGATCGGCCGGGTGTGCCGGGAGGCCGGCTACGGCATCCCGCAGGACTTCGGCGGACACGGCATCGGCCGCCGCATGCACGAGGACCCGGGGGTGCCGAACGAGGGCCGCCCCGGGCGCGGACTGCGCCTGCGCCACGGCATGGCCATCGCGATCGAGCCGATGCTGCTCGGCGGCGGCCGGGACGACTACCACGCGGCCTCCGACGGCTGGACCCTGCGCACGAACGACGGCTCCCGGGCGGCCCACGCCGAGCACACGGTGGCGATCACGGAGTCCGGACCGCGCGTCCTCACCGAGCGGAATTCAAAGGTGTGACACAGCCCGCCCCCGAGCTTCACCTATTCCGGCATGCCGGGCCATGAATTCCCTGTGCCGCTGAATGGCCGCCGTAATGCGCCCGTACACATGTCCGTGACGGGCGGAGAAAAGGCCGCCCGCGGCAGCGAAGGAGTTCTCATGGAAAACGTGCGCATGCGAGTACCGGTCCCCCGGCCCACGCGGCGGCGCCCGGTGCCCCCGCCGCCCCCGCTGCAGGGGCAGCGACCGCCCCGGCCGAACACCAACGGCCGCTGATCGCGTGACGTGACATCACCCGTGGCAGGCGGACCGGCGAGGGAACTCCGCTCTCCCGCCGGTCCGCGCCCGGGGCGACCCGCGGCACAGGGAGGGCGATGTTCCGGCGGCACGCGAAGACGTCACCGGCCACCGCGTTTCGCAGGCTGTGGCCGCTCACCGAGCCGGAGAGAATTCATCTCTGGGCCGCGGTGGCATTCCAGACGATTTCCGTCGGCTGCGACACCGCGGCAATTCAGGTTTTCTCCTATCTCACCGACGAGGTACTCACCTCGGCCGAGCCGGCGAAATTCTGGGGACCGGCCGCGCTGTGGCTCGCGGTGGCCCTGCTGGGCGCGGCCGCCACCTTCGCCGCCCACCAGCTGACCAGCCGCGCCGAGGAGGCGTTCCGGCTGCGCTGCCGTGACGAGGTCTTCCAGCACGCGCAGCGGCTGCCCCCGCACTACTACGAGGACAACCCGCCGGGCGACCTGCTGGCCCGGTTCACCGGGGACGTCGACGAGGCGGAGCACGTGGTGGTCTCGGGCCCGGTGCAGTTGCTCCACACGGCGATCGGGCTGCTCCTCTTCGCGGGTGCCGCGCTCTGGCTGCGCTGGGAACTGGCCCTGCTCACCTTCGCCGCGGCCCCGGTCCTGTGGCTGGGCACGCGCCGGCTCTCCCGGCCCGTCCGGGGGCTCTCGCGGGCGGAGCGCGACCGGTACGGGGAACTGGTCGACGCGCTCGACGAGAACCTGGCCAACATGCCGGTCGTCCAGGCGTACAACCGGCAGGACACCGAGCGCGACCGGGTGCACGGACGCGGCGCCGCCCGGATGCGCAGCAGCCTGGCCCGCGCCCGGCTATCCAACGCCTACCTGCCGCTGGCGAACGTGGTCGAGTCGGTGTCCGTGCTGGCCGTCGTCGCCGCGGGCGCCTGGGAGATCGCCGCCGGCCGGCTGACCGTCGGCGGGCTGCTGGCCTTCGCCGCCTACCTCGGCCACCTCTATCCACAGGTGCAGGCGCTCGGCGGCCTCGCCGTCAGCCTCTCCTCCGCCACCGCCGCCTGCGAGCGCCTCTTCGAGGTGCTCGACACCCGCCCCGCCGTCACCCGGACCACGCCCCGCGCCGACGGCCCCGCGCCGCGGCCCGCGCACGGCGCCGGACCCGGCGTGGTCACCCTGGACACCGTCGGCTTCACCTACCCCGGCGGGAGGCACCGGATCGTCAGCGGCCTGCACTTCACCGCCCGCCCCGGCCAGCTGGTCCTCGTCGACGGCCCCAGCGGCTCGGGCAAGTCCACGCTCGCCAAGCTGCTGCTGCGCTTCTACGACCCCACCGAGGGCCGCATCCTGCTGGACGGCCGCGACATCGCGGGCCTCCCGCTGCGCAGACTGCGCGAGCTGGTCACCCTCGTGCCGCAGGACCCCATGCTCCTCGACGGCACGATCCGCGAGAACATCGCCTACGGCCGTCCCGGCGCCGACGAGCAGAGCGTCCTGCGGGCCGCCGCCTCCGCCGACGTGGACAGCTTCGCCGGACGCCTGCCGGACGGCTACGACACCGCGGTCGGCCCCGGCGGACGGCAGCTGTCGGGCGGGCAGCGGCGACGGGTGGCCATCGCGCGGGCGCTGGTGCGCGACACCCCGGTGCTGGTCCTGGACGAGCCGACCACGGGTCTGGACGCCGAGTCGGCCCGCCGGGTGATGGAACCGCTCGGCCGTCTCATGGCCTCCCGCACCACCTTCCTGATCACGCACGATCCCCGGCTGGCCGCCCTGGCGGACGTGGTGCTGCCCGTGGGTCCGCCGCCCGAACCACTGGACATGCCCCCCTCGGGCGGGCGTGCGAAGGTGGTGTGACCGGGCCCTGCAGGGGCACCCGCGTGGACCGGCACGTCGACCAGCGAGCGCGTCCCCGAAGGCGCCGGGACGCCGGAACGGAACGAACGCTCATGACCAGCGGCTATCCCGGACCGGGCGACCACGGGCAGGACCCCTTCGGCGACTTCCTCGCACGCTTCTTCGGCGGCGGCGGAGCGCGCCAGGGCCCCCGGCAGGTCGACATCGGCAGGATGCTGAGCCAGCCGGCCAGGGAACTGGTCAAGGGCGCCGCCCAGTACGCGGCCGAGCACGGCAGCCGGGACCTGGACACCGAGCACCTGCTGCGCGCGGCCCTGACCGCCGAGCCCACCCGCTCCCTGCTCAGCAGGTCGGGCGCGGACCCCGACTCGCTGGCGACCCAGATCGACGACCGCGCGGGCCCCGTCCAGCACCCGCCCGGCGAGGCGCCGCCGCCGACCTCGCTGTCCCTGACGCCGGCCGTGAAGCGGGCCCTGCTGGACGCGCACGACCTGTCGCGGGCCGCCGGCGCCGGATACATCGGCCCCGAACACGTCCTGGGCGCGCTCGCCGCGAACCCCGACTCGGCCGCCGGGCACATCCTGAACGCCGCCCGGTTCGCCGCCGCGGGACTGCCGGCCGACGCCCCCGAGACCGACCGCTCCCTCCCGGGCACGGACGCCCGGCGCCGCACCAACACACCCACCCTCGACAAGTACGGCCGCGATCTCACGGAACTCGCCGGGCAGGGCCGGATCGACCCGGTCATCGGCCGCGACGACGAGATCGAGCAGACCATCGAGGTGCTGTCCCGGCGAGGCAAGAACAACCCCGTGCTGATCGGCGACGCCGGCGTCGGCAAGACCGCGATCGTCGAGGGCCTGGCCCAGCGGATCGTCGACGGGGACGTGCCGGACGTCCTGTCGTGCCGCCGGGTGATCGCCCTCGACCTGCCCGGCGTGGTGGCGGGCACCCGGTTCCGGGGCGACTTCGAGGAGCGGCTCAACACCATCGTCAACGAGATCCGCGCACACTCCGACCAGCTGATCGTCTTCATCGACGAACTGCACACCGTGGTCGGCGCCGGCGGGGGCGGCGAGGGCGGCGCGATGGACGCCGGCAACATCCTCAAGCCCGCCCTCGCCCGCGGCGAGCTGCACATCGTGGGCGCGACCACGCTGGAGGAGTTCCGCAAGATCGAGAAGGACGCGGCGCTGGCCCGCCGCTTCCAGCCGATCCTGGTGCCGGAACCTACGGTCCCGGACACCGTCGAGATCCTGCGCGGCCTGCGCGACCGCTACGAGGCCCACCACCAGGTCCGCTACACCGACGAGGCCCTGGTCGCCGCCGTGGAGCTCTCCGACCGCTACCTGACCGACCGCAGGCTGCCCGACAAGGCGATCGACCTGATCGACCAGGCGGGTGCCCGGGTCCGGCTCGGCTCCCGCACCAAGGGCAGCGACGTACGGGCGATGGAACGCGAGATCGAGCAGGTCACCCGGGACAAGGACCAGGCGGTCGCCGACGAGCAGTACGAACGCGCCACCCAGCTGCGGGACCGGATCGGCGAGCTGAAGACGCGCATCGCCGAGGTCTCCGGCGAGGACGAGGCCGACGAGGGACAGCACCTGGAGGTGACGGCCGAGGCGATCGCCGAGGTGGTCTCCCGGCGGACCGGCATCCCGGTCAGCAGCCTCACCCAGGAGGAGAAGGAGCGGCTGCTCGGCCTGGAGGCCCATCTGCACCAGCGGGTCATCGGCCAGGAAGAGGCGGTGGCGGCCGTCTCGGAGGCGGTCCTGCGTTCCCGGGCCGGGCTGGCGAGCCCCCACCGCCCGATCGGCAGCTTCCTCTTCCTCGGCCCGACCGGTGTCGGCAAGACCGAACTGGCCCGCGCCCTGGCCGAGGTGCTGTTCGGCAGCGAGGAGCGGATGGTCCGCCTGGACATGAGCGAGTACCAGGAGCGCCACACCGTCTCCCGGCTGGTCGGCGCCCCGCCCGGGTACGTCGGCCACGAGGAGGCCGGCCAGCTCACCGAGGTGGTCCGCCGCCACCCGTACTCGCTCCTCCTGCTGGACGAGGTGGAGAAGGCCCACCCGGACGTCTTCAACATCCTGCTCCAGGTCCTGGACGACGGCCGCCTCACCGACTCCCAGGGCCGCACGGTCGACTTCACCAACACGGTCATCGTGATGACGAGCAACCTGGGCTCGGACGCGATCATCAGGCGGAGCGCGGGAATCGGCTTCGGCCCCGGCGGGGAGGAGGCGACGGAGGAGGCCCGCCGCGAGCAGATCCTGCGCCCGCTGCGCGAACACTTCCGCCCCGAGTTCCTCAACCGCATCGACGAGGTCGTCGTCTTCCGCCAGCTCACCGGCGAGCAGCTGCGGCAGATCACCGAGCTGCTCCTGGAACACACCCGGCGCATGCTCCACGCCCAGGGCATCACGGCGCACTTCACGGACCCGGCCGTCAACTGGCTGGCGGAACACGGCTACCAGCCGGAGTACGGCGCCCGGCCGCTGCGCCGCACCATCCAGCGCGAGGTCGACAACCAGCTGTCCCGCCTGCTCCTGGACGGCACGGTCGCGGAGGGCGGCGAGGTGACGGTGGACGTGGCGGGCGGCCGCCTGGAATTCCGGCCGGCGAAGGCGCCCGGCTAGGGGTGCGGGGAACTGCGCGAGCAGCCCCCGCGCACCCGCCGCCCACGAGCTGCCGTGCCCCGGACTACCGTGCCGGATCCACCACTTGAGCGGACCCCCCGCCCCGCCGCACGGTCTCGGCGGCCGCCAGCCACTTCCCGCCCGGCAGCCGCTGCACGCCGGTGGCCGCCCCGATCTCCGCGTTCAGCGAGAACGAGTGCCCGATCGCCTCCAGCTTCCCCCGCAGTTCGGGGTCGTCGTACAGCGCCGGCTCCAGCTCCGTCTTCGCCGCGTTGCGCTGCGAGGCCCTGGGCGCGGCGATCGCGTCCACCAGCGGCAGACGACGGTCGATGAACTCGGTCAGCACCTGGAGCACGGTGGTGATGATGGACGCCCCGCCGGGCGATCCCACGGCCACCACGGGCCGGTCGGCCTTGTCCAGCACGATGGTCGGTGAGATCGACGACCGCGGCCGCTTCCCGGGACCGGGCAGGTTCGGGTCGTGCACCGCGGGGTTCGCCGGGGCGAAGGAGAAGTCGGTGAGCTCGTTGTTGAGCAGGAACCCGCGACCCGGCACCGTGATCGCGCTGCCGCCGGTCTGCTCGATGGTCAGCGTGTAGGAGACGACGTTCCCCCACTTGTCGGCGACCGTGAGGTGCGTGGTGTTCTCGCCCTCGTACGTGGTCGGCGCCGCCGTGCCGGTGGAGCCCGGCGCGTCGGGGTCGCCCGGTGCGACCGGGCTGGTCAGCACCGAGTCGTCGTGGATGAGCGCGGCCCGCTCGTCGGCGTACCGCTGCGACAGCAGCCCCTTCGTCGGCACGTCCTCGAACGCGGGGTCGCCGACCCACCGGCCCCGGTCCGCGAAGGAGATCCGGCTGGCCTCGATGAAGTGGTGCAGGTACTGCACCTCGTCGGCCTTGGAGAGGTCGGTGTTCTCCAGGATGTTGAGGGCTTCCCCGACGGTCGTGCCGCCCGAGGACGACGGGGCGATCGAGTACACCTTCAGTCCGCGGTACGACGTCTCGGTCGGCGCCTGCACCTTGGCGCGGTACGCGGCCAGGTCCTTCGCGGACAGCTTGCCCGCCCGCGCGTTCCATCCCGAACCCGGGTCGACCGGGGGGTTGTTGACCGTGGAGACGATGTCCTTGCCGAGGTCGCCCCGGTAGACCGCGCCGATCCCCTTCTTCCCGAGTTCCTCGTAGGTCCGGGCCAGGTCGGGGTTCTTGAACGTCGAGCCGACCGCCGGCAGCCGGCCGTCCGGCAGGAAGAGCCGGGCGGTGGCCGGGAAGTAGCGGAACCGGGTCTCGTTCGCGGCGGTCTGTGACCGGAAGGTGTCGTCGACGACGAACCCGTTCCGTGCTATCCGTTCGGCGGGCTTCAGCACCGACCCGAGGCGCCGCGTGCCCCACTGGTCCAGGGCCGTCTGCCAGGTGGCCGGGGTCCCCGGGGTGCCGACGCTCAGTCCGCTGGTCACGGCGTCCGCGAAGGCGAGCGGCTGCCCGTTCTCCGTGAAGAGCCCGGAGTCGGCGGTGAGCGGCGCCGTCTCGCGGCCGTCGATCGTGTGCACGGTACGGGACTTGGCGTCGTAGTAGACGAAGTAGCCACCGCCGCCGATGCCGGAGGAGTAGGGCTCGGTGACGCCGAGCGCGGCGGCGGTGGCGACGGCCGCGTCGACCGCGTTGCCGCCCGCGCGCAGGACCTCGATACCGGCGGCGGAGGCGTCCGCGTCGACGCTGGAGACCGCGCCGCCGTAGCCGACGGCCACCGGGACCTTCGTGGCGGCCGTGCCGCCGGAGGCACCCGGCGGGGCTGCCGCCGCCACCGACACCACGGCGGCCGAGACCGCCAGAACCGTCAGTTTCCGCGCGACAGGGCGACGCATCCGCACCTCCAGTGACGAACGTCAGCGCAGCGTATCCACCGGGCATGGGGCCCGACAGGCTCATTCAGGGCACTGTCATACGACCGCCACACTTCGAACACGGGTACGTTCCCGCCACCTGTGCCCGCTAGCATGCGCGCCCATGAATGACGACCTGCGCAACATTGTCCTCGGTGTGGTGGCGGCCGGCATCAGCGCCGCCCTCGGCTGGCTGGCCCGCACCTATGTCTGGCGGCGCAAGCTCCGCCGCAAGCAGGCCTTCTTCGGGCTGCCGGAGAACTCGGAGTCCCTGCTGGTCGTCAACCGTGATCCGGCCACCTCCGAGCCGGCGGTGCACCGCTTCGACGTGTTCGCGCTGCTGGAGCTGGCCGCGCTGATCAAGGACTGCGGGGCGAACCTCCAGATGGTGACGCAGGACAACGTCCAGCAGGGGTTCGGCGAGCGCACCGAGTTCTGTGTGGGCGGTCCGGGCTCGAACCGCCGCATGCTGGCGCACATGTCGGCGATGCTGCCCGGGGTCCGGGTCAACGTCGACCCGGAGCCGGGCCCGGACCGCGGCGCCTTCCAGATCGGCGCCGAGCGCTACCGGCTGGATCCGGGGATCACGGAGTACGTGCTGCTGGCCCGCCTCACCGCCGGGCAGCGCCCGGACGCCCGGCCGGTGTTCCTGTTCTGCGGGCAGCGGGCCATCACCAACCAGGCGGCCACCCGTTACCTCGCCCGCAACCACGAGCGGCTCTCCCGCAAGCACGGCAACAACTCGTTCGTGCTGCTGCTGAAGGTCGTCAACTCGCAGGCGTACGGCCCGGACGTGGTCGAACTGGTCGCGGACGTGAGCCGGCCCGCGCAGGTGCCGCTGCCGCCCGCCTCGGCCGAGCCCGCCCGCAGTTCCCACCGGGCCTCCTGACGAGCGGGACACCCCGCCCGGGGCGGACCCGCTGCGGGCCGAGCACAACCCGTCCGGCGCGCAGCTGACCTTCTCCCCGCCGGCGAACGACCCGTCCTGCGTGTCCGTTCCGCTGCGCGAGCAGTGATCTCCGGCTGCCGCCGGCCGGGCCTGGCCCTGGCTGCTGCTCCTACGGCCGGGGAGCCGTGGGGGCTCCCCCACCGGGCAGCAGCGTCCCTGGTTCGGCCGGGACCGCCGCGACGGCCCCGGTCTTGGGACTGCGTCGCTCCCGTCGGGCCACCCAGCCGGCGAACCACGAGAGCAACATGCACATCCCGATGTAGATCGGCGAGATCACCATCACCACAGGGATGAAGGGCAAATCGTAGTCGAGGTTCGACGCGATCAGCTTCCCGGCATGGAGGAACTCCTCGTAGGTGATGAGATAGCCGAGCGAGGTGTCCTTGAGGGCGACCACGAGCTGGCTGATGATGGCGGGCAGCATCGCCCGTACGGCCTGGGGCACCAGGACGTACGACATGGCCTGGGTCTTGCGCATGCCGAGCGCGTACGCGGCCTCCCGCTGGCCCCGTTCGACGCTGTTCACCCCGGAGCGGAAGACCTCGGCGAGCACCGAGCCGTTGTAGAGGGTGAGTCCGGCGACCAGGGCGGGCAGCGGCTGGACCTTCAGCGCCACGAAGATGAAGAAGATCATCACCAGTACGGGCATGGCGCGGAAGAACTCCACGACGGCGGTGGCCGCCCAGCGCACCGGCCGGTGCTCCGAGAGCCGCCCGGCGGCCAGCAGCCCGCCCAGGGCGAGGGAGAGGACGGCCGCCGCCGCGAAGGCCTTCAGGGTGTTGCCGAGGCCCCGCAGGAGGAGTTCCTGGATGCCCTTGTAGGCGAAGGGCATCCACTTCGTGTAGGTGAACTGTCCGGTGTCGAAGAGAAGGTAGAGGACCCAGGCGAGCAGGCCGAGGATCAGGACGGTGGCCAGGACGCCGTAGAGGCGGTGCCGCTCGCGGGTCCGGGGCCCGGGGACGTCGTAGAGCGCGGTGGCGGCCTCGGTCATCGGGCGACTCCCCACTTGCGCTCCATCAGGTTGAACAGGGCGCTGATCGCCAGGGTGATGACGAGGTAGCCGACGGCGATCCAGACGAAGGTCCAGACGATGTTGTAGCCGAGCTCGCTCAGCGTCCGGTAGGTGCCGAGGAGTTCGTTGACGCTGAAGGCGCCCGCGATCGCGGAGTTCTTGGCGAGCGCGATCAGGGTGGAGCCGACCGGCGGGATGACCGACCGGAACGCCTGGGGCAGGACCACCAGGTTGAGGGTCTGCCCGAACGTCATGCCGAGGCTGCGGGCCGCCTCGCCCTGGCCCCTGGGCACGGTGTTGATACCGGAGCGCAGCGCCTCGCAGATGAACGCGGAGGTGTAGCAGCCCAGTGCGATGACCGCGAACACCTGGAACGGCAGGACGAGTCCGAACCGCGGCAGGCCGAGCAGCACCGCGAAGAACAGCAGGGTCAGCGGGGTGTTGCGGAGCACGGTGACCCAGGCCGTGCCGAAGACGCGCAGCGAGCCGACCGGGGCGACCCGGAAGGAGGCCATCAGGAAGCCGAGCAGAAGGGCCAGGACCGAGGAGTAGACGGTCAGTTCGAGGGTGCCGAGGAAACCCTCGGCGTAGGTGGAGAAGTTGTCTGTCAGTACGTTCATGCCGTCCTCGCTCAGCTCGCCGGGTAGCGGTCGATCGCGGGCGGGTCGGGGGCGGGTACGCCGGACAGGCCGAGCGTCGCCTCGTACGCCTTCTTCCAGTCGCCGTTCTTCTCACGTGCCTCCAGCGCGTCGTCGAGGGCGTACCGCAGGGCGGTGTCGCCGTGCGGTACGCCGATGCCGTAGGGCTCCTTCGAGAAGGGCCTGCCGACGACCTTGAGTTCGTCGGGGGCCTTGGCCGCGTAGCCGATGAGGATGGCGTCGTCGGTGGTGACGGCGTCGACCTGGTAGGTGAGCAGGTTGTCGACGCACACGGAGTAGGTGTCGTAGGCGACGAGGACCGCCTTCGGGTAGTCGGCCTCGATGCGCTGGTACGGCGTCGAGCCGGCCGCCGAGCAGACCCGTTTGCCGTCGAGGTCGGCGGGACCGTGGATGTCGTTCTCGTCGCGGCGCACGAGCAGCGACTGGCCCGCCATGTAGTAGGGGCCGGCGAAACCCACCAGCTTCTTGCGGTTGTCGTTGATGGTGTAGGTGCCGACGTAGAAGTCGATCTGGCCGTTCTGAAGCGCCGTCTCGCGGTTGGCGGAGGCGATGGTCTTGAAGCGGGTCGTCCTCGGGTCGAAGCCGAGGGACGCGGACATCATCCTGGCGATCTCGATGTCGAAGCCGGAGTAGGCGCCGGTGGCCGGGTCCCGTTCGCCGAGGTAGGGCTGGTCCTCCTTGACGCCGACGACGAGGTGGCCGCGCTTCTTCGCCCGGGTCCAGGTCGGTGAGCCGGGCAGCCGGAAGTCCTGTGCGACCTGGTACTCGGGGAGCGTCCCGGGCTCGGGGCCCTTGCCGGGCGGGCTGCCCTCCTTGCCGCAGCCGGCCGCCGCGAGGGCCGCGAGCAGCACGGTGAGCAGGGCCAGGACGGCCGCGGGCACACGGGTGGTACGGAACATGGGTGACGCTCCCCCGCTCAGTGCTTGAGGATCTTGGAGAGGAAGTCCTTGGCGCGCTCGGTGCGCGGGGCGGTGAAGAACTCCTCGGGGGCGCGGTCCTCGATGATGCGGCCGTCGGCCATGAACACCACGCGGTTGGCGGCGGAGCGGGCGAAGCCCATCTCGTGGGTGACGACGACCATGGTCATGCCGTCGCGGGCGAGCTGCCGCATGACCTCCAGGACCTCGTTGATCATCTCGGGGTCGAGGGCCGAGGTGGGCTCGTCGAAGAGCAGGGCCTTGGGTTCCATGGCGAGGGCGCGGGCGATGGCCACGCGCTGCTGCTGGCCGCCGGAGAGCTGTGCGGGGTACTTGTCGGCGTGCGCCGACAGGCCGACGCGGTCGAGGAGTTCGCGGGAGCGCCGGTCGGCCTGGTCCTTCTTGCGCCTGCGGACCTTGATCTGGGCCAGGGAGACGTTCTGCAGGACCGTCTTGTGGGCGAACAGGTTGAAGGACTGGAAGACCATGCCGACCTCGGCACGGAGCCGCGCGAGGGCCTTGCCCTCCTGGGGCAGCGGCTGCCCGTCGAGCGTGATGGTGCCGGACTGGACGGTCTCCAGCCGGTTGATGGTCCGGCACAGCGTGGACTTCCCCGACCCCGAGGGGCCGATGACCACGACCACCTCGCCCTTGCCGACGGTGAGATCGATGTCCCGCAGGACATGCAGCTCGCCGTAGTACTTGTTGACGTCCCGCAGTTCGATCAGAGGATCGACGGCCATACGCAGCCCTACCCACTCTCAGCCGTGTCGTGGTCGCCGCAAACTATCCAGCGGCGACCGGGCCGGGGGCACGACACGCACTTTTCAGGCATTAGCCGTATTTACGCCGTTCAGACCTCGGCGACCTCCGCGTAGAGCTGGGAGAGCTCGGGGACACCACTGGCGGCCCACTCCTGGCCGCACCCCACGACCTCGAACTCCCGCCCGGACGCGAGGCGTACGACCGGTTCGCCGTCCGCCCGGATCTCCCACTCCGCGCCGGGGACGGTACGGATCAGGACGGTGCCCAGGTAGAGGCCGGCGTCGGTGCCGAGCCAGGGCACCGTCTCCTCGTCGTCGCGCCAGCGGGGCAGCAACTGGTCGAGCGCCTCCAGCGAGGCCGGGGTGTCGTCGAGCGCGACGCCCTCCTCGGCCGCCTGGGCGCGCAGCAGCTCGCACTCGGCCAGCAGGTCGGGGTCGGCGGTGTGGGGGACGTCACCGGTCTTACCGTGCCTGTTACCCAGGAAGGGGATGTTCATGGTCCCAGGTTGACACTCAGACCTCCAGATCCACCACCACCGGGGCGTGGTCGGAGGCGCCTTTCCCCTTGCGCTCCTCACGGTCGACGTAGGCGTCCTTGACGGCCTTGGCGAACGGCTCGTTCCCGTACACCAGGTCGATGCGCATGCCGCGGTTCTTGGGGAAGGCGAGCTGGCGGTAGTCCCAGTAGGTGTACGGGTGGTCGTACTTCAGCGGGCGCGGCACGACGTCCGAGAGACCGGTCCCGCGCAGGGCGGTGAGGGCGGCGCGCTCGGCGGGGGTGACGTGGGTGAGGCCCTCGAAGGCGGCGGTGTCGAAGACGTCGTCGTCCGTCGGCGCCACGTTGTAGTCGCCGAGGACGGCGAAGGGGCGGCTGCCGCCCGCGTCACCGGCGACCGCGGCCTTGAGCGCCTCGAACCACTGGAGCTTGTACGCGTAGTGCGGGTGGTCCACCTCGCGGCCGTTGGGCACGTACACCGACCAGACGCGGACCGGGCCGCAGGTCGCCGAGATCGCGCGGGGCTCCTCGGCGCCGTCGTAGCCGGGGTCGCCGGGCAGTCCCTTGACGACGTCCGCCAGGCCGACCCTGGAGAGCACCGCCACGCCGTTCCACCGCCCGGTGGCGTTCACCGCGGCCTCGTAGCCCAGCTCGCGCAGCTGCTCGAACGGGAACTGCGCCTCGGCGAGCTTGGCCTCCTGGAGGCAGAGCACGTCGGTGCCGCTGCTCTCCAGCCAGGCGAGGAGCCTCGGCAGGCGGGCGGTGATCGAGTTCACGTTCCAGGTCGCGATGCGCATGCCCCACAACCTACCGGGCCCCTCCGACAACGCCGCTCAGACGTCGGCCGAGGCCCCCGGGGCGAGCCGCAGGTGCTCGGCGCCGCCCAGGGCGCCGATCTGGCGGTCGTAGACCGGCCGGGCCAGGTCGGTGAGGAGGGCGTCGTGGATGTCGTAGGCGCGCTGCGGCTTCACCTCGCGGACGTAGTCGATGACCTCGGAGATCTTGTTCCAGGGGGCCATCACCGGGAGCATCAGCGTCTCGACCGGCCCGCCGGGGACGGTGAGGGCGTCGCCGGGGTGGAAGACCCGGCCGCCGTCGATCAGGTAGCCGACGTTGGTGATGCGCGGGATGTCCGGGTGGATCACCGCGTGCAGTTCGCCGTGCACCTGGACGTCGAAGCCGGCGGCGGTGAAGGTGTCGCCGTGGCCGACCGTGTGCACCCGGCCCGGGAAGGCCGCCGCGATCAGGTCGGCGACGGCCTTCAGGGTCCAGATCTCGGCGGCCGGGTTGGCCTCCAGCGCGGTCCGCAGCCGCCCCTCGTCGAAGTGGTCGGCGTGCTCGTGCGTGACGAGGATCGCGTCCGCGCCGACCGCCGCGTCCTCCTCGCTGTACCCGCCGGGGTCGAGGACCAGCGTGCGCCCGTCCTTCTGGAGCCGCACGCACGCGTGGGACTTCTTGGTGAGCTTCATGGTCACCATCCTGCCCCCGGCCGGTGTCTCAGTCCTCGGGAGTGGTCTCCTCGCGGATGATCTGCTGGGCGACCCGGAACGCGCTGTTGGCCGCCGGTACCCCGCAGTACACCGCCGCCTGGAGCAGTACCTCCTTGATCTCGTCCGGGGTCAGCCCGTTGCGCAGGGCGGCCCGGACGTGGAAGCCCAGCTCCTCCAGATGGCCGCCGGCGACCAGCGCGGTGATCGTGACGCAGCTGCGCGAGCGCCGGTCGAGGCCGGGCCGGTCCCAGATCTCGCCCCAGGCGTAGCGGGTGATGAACTCCTGGAAGTCCCCGGAGAAGTCGTCGGCCTGCGCCAGCGCCCGGTCCACGTGCGCGTCCCCGAGCACCTCGCGGCGGACCTTGAGCCCCGCGTCGTACGGGTCGGGCCGGCCGAGCGGCTGCGGCGGCAGGACCGCCGGGGCGATCTCCGCGATGGGCTTGACCTGCGGGGCGACCTGCGGCACGGCCTGTTGCGCGGTGGCCGGGACCGGCTTGGCCGGGATGGCCGGCAGGGCGATCTGGCCGGTGGTGGAGTCGTAGGCCGGCTGCCAGGCGGTGGAGAAGTGCCGCACCAGCAGGTCGGTGACGGCGGCGGGCTGCTCGACCGGCACCAGGTGGGAGGCGCCGGGCACGACCGCGAGCCGGGCGTCCGGTATCCCGGCGACGAGGGTACGGGCCTCGGCCGGACCGGTGACCTGGTCGTCGGAGCCGACCAGGACGAGCGTCGGCACGCCGATCCGGGCGAGCTCGTGCCGGATGTCGAAGCCGGCCAGGGCCTCGCAGGAGGCGATGTAGCAGCCGGGGTCGGTGGTGCGGACCATCTGGACGGCCCACTCGGTGATGGCGGGCTGTGCGGCGGCGAACCCGGTGGTGAACCAGCGCTCGGGCGAGGTCCGGGCGATCGGGTCGAGGCCGTTCGTCCGCACGATCACGCCGCGCTGGCGGAACTCGTCCGCCGTGCCGAACCGGGGCGAGGCGGCCACCAGCGCCAGCGAGGCGATCCGCTCCGGGTGGCGCAGGGCCAGCTCCATGCCGACGGCGCCGCCGAGCGCGCAGCCCGCGTAGCCGAAGCGCTGCACCCCGAAGGAGTCGAGGGTGGCCAGCAGCCGGGCGGTCAGCTCGGCGACGGAACCGGCGGGGTGCGCGGGGGCGCCGCCGTGGCCCGGCAGGTCGTAGCGGAAGATCCGCCACTGCTGGGTCAGCTCCGGAATCTGCCTGTCCCACATGTGCCAGGTCGTGCCGAGTGAGGGACCCAGGATCAGGACAGGTGCGTCTTCTGGCCCGTCAAAGCGGTATTGCAGGGTGTTCGTAGGTGTCTCGCTCACGCCCTGCACGCTCTCACATCTCCCCCGGTCCCACGTGCTCGGGTCGTAACCCCGTGCAACCCGTCCCCGGTTGTGGCAGCCTTGCGAAGATCCTCCGGGTACGTGCGGCGCACGGTGTCGCCCTGCGGCGGCCGAGGGGCCCCCGCACACCTCGACTCATCTCCTTTCGGGGTCAGTTGACGGGCGAGAACACGGCGGGCCGGGGCCGGTGGGAGGCGGCTAGAGGTCGTCGGCGGTTCCGAGGCCGGTCAGCGCGCCGACCGGGTCCAGGTCCGGGGTGCCTCTGGGCCACCAGTCTTCGGCGCCCGGTTCCGACTCGTAGGCGTACCAGAGCCCGTCGCGGCCCAGGCGGAGCTGGATACGGCCGCCGGGGTGGGTCAGGTGGTTGTGCCAGGGGCGGAACGCCGGCAGGTCGGCGGCGAGCAGGAGCGGGCGGGCCCGGTCGAAGCGGCCGGCCGGCGGATCCCACGGCTCCTCCAGCACCGCCAGCCCCTCCGCGCCGCCCTGGCGCCAGGCGGCGACCGCGCGTGCCAGGTCGCCCGGGGTACGGCCGACCGCGTCCGCGAGCGACGCGTAGAGGGCTCGGGTGGAGGCGGTCAGACCCGAACCGGGGCGGGCCGCGGCGAGCCGTACCGCGTCCTGCCAGAGGGTCAGGTCGCCGACCGGGTCGCGTCCGGTGCTGAGCAGGGCGTGGGCGCGGGCGGCGGCGTCGGTGGCGAGCTGGTCCAGGGCGAAGGGGTCGGGGCCGCCGGGCACCGCCGGGTACACCGGAGGCTGCTCGGGATGCGGCGGGACCGGCAACGGGGGCGGCAGCGGCGGGAGCCGACGCTCCACCAGCGCCTCGGTGGCCCGGACGCCGGGCAGGACCGACGGCTGCCGCTCCCGGGCCGCGCGGGCCGCGCTGCGCCGGGACAGCGCGTCGAGCACCTCGCGTTCGCCCCGGCCGCGCAGCAGGAGCAGCACGAACGGGTCGGCGTCCAGCAGCCGCGCGGTCTGGTAGCAGAGGGCCGCCGCGTGCTTGCAGGGGTGACCGAAGTCCGGGCAGCTGCACCGGGGTTCGAGCTCACCGGGGCCGGGCAGGAGTGGGTCCCCGCTGTCGGCGAGGGTCTGCGGCAGTTCCTTGTCGAGGAGTGCGGCGATGTCCGCGGGGCGGTCGGCGGCGGCCTCCAGCAGCCGCTCCCACTCGTCGTCGCCGAAGGTGCGCAGCCGGAGCTGCACGCGGTACGGCCGGGGCCGGCTGCCCTGCACGTACGCCAGCACCAGACCGGGGGTCACCGTGATCGCGTCCACGTGCCCCTGCTCGGCGTAACCCCGCCCGCGCGCGAGCCGCTTGACGTCCAGCGCGCCCTCCTCCAGCGCCCGCATCCACGCGTTGCCCCACCAGGTCTCGGCGAATCCGGCACCGCCCCCGGCGGCCCGCACCGGGAGCGAGGCAAAGGTGCGACGGAGCTCGGTGTCACGGTGGGGGGTGGCCATGGTCCGGGGCAGCCGAGGGGCATCGGGCACGGGGGCTGACGGCTCGTCGGGGTGCGGGGCGTGTGTGGTCCGGGGCCGGGGGGCGACGTCGGCTGACGGCTCGTCGGGGTGCGGGGCGGCCGGGGTCCGGGGGCGGCGGGAGGTGTCGGGCGCGGCGCCCGACGGCTCGTCGCGGTGCGGGACGGCCAGGGTCCGGGGACGACGGGAGGCGTCGGCTGTGGAGGGTGACGGCTCGTCGGGGTGGGAGGCGGC